>JANWKV010000001.1 GCA_025451195.1 Candidatus Microgenomates bacterium
AATCTATTGATGTATCTAAAAAATTTACAAAAGAAAAAATTGATTTTATTGACGGAATTCTTTTTTCAAAAAATCTTGGGACAATAATTACAGGCAGGCTTTCGGATAAAAAAGATTTGCCTGTCGCAACGTTTAGTAATGCATTAGATGATTGGCATTATGTGCATGCGGAAAAAATAACAAAAAAGTTTGATATGTATGAAGAAATTGCCCCTATAAAAGATTATTTTTTTAGGTATAACAGAGGGGCTTTTTGGGTTGGTAAGCATGTTTTTGTTAAAGGGAAAATTCCCTTTAACAAACTTACGCGTTTTATCCTTGAGCCATTAATGCAAACCCGTACGCTTTACCGCTTTCTGCAGGCAATTAATATTTCTCAAGGCCAGTTTGTGCAGGATTTATGTCTTCCGGAAGAGTCAGGACTTAAATTTTTAGAATACTGCGAAAAAAATATAAATGTTTATCCAATTTGGCTTTGTCCCGGCTGGGCGGGAGATAAAAAGGAAAAATTATCCCCAGGATTTATAACAACAAAGTTTGCAATTGATATTGGCGTTTGGGGAAAAGTTTATAAAACATACGAAGAGTTCGTAAAATTAAATAAAGAGGCCGAGACTATTGTTCAAAAGCTTCACGGAAGAAAAGTTTTATATGCACATGCATACTACGAAGAGAAGGAATTTTGGAAAATATATGATAAAAAATGGTATAACTCTCTTCGTAAAAAATATTTTGCAGAAAAAACCTTTCCAAACATTTACGAAAAAACCCGCGTTAAAGAAAGATATAAAGTTTCGTTTATAAAAGGTTTAATAAGCGTAATGCTTTCTCCATTCAAGTTGCCAATTTCCTAAATTATTTTTTCCAAATTGCCAGTAGAAAACTAAAGAGAAGATATAAGAGAAGTAATTGCCAAAACAAAACCGAAAGCAAAACAGAACTTAAAAAAACAGCCATTAGATTTCTATTCGCGCCGTATAGTGTAATAAGTATTGCAGCCATCCGCCCGGCAACAAAAAGCGCAAAGAGTCCCAAAAATGGAGAAAGTATTACAGGGAATAAGACAGGTCTTCTTACAACTTCTCTAACAGACTTAAACGGATGGAACGTAAGTCCTATTAAAGTTTTCGTCCAAATATATGCAACATAAATTAAAAAAGTCCTTTTTTTCATAGGTGTCTAAATCCTCCAAAAATTTTTAAGATAAGATTGTCATAAGAATTGCCAAACGTAAAATGAAAAAAAATCGAAATAATAATTGCTATTGGAATAAGAATTCTCCATGGGTGGTCACCAAACCAAACGGCAACCCGAGTAAAAATATGAGGAAAGGGCATATTGGTCATTACCGTTTCCTGCTCTTGAGCCCTTTTCCTAAGTTCAACTAAAAAATCACGTTCGTTCATAAACTTTTTTAAAGGACTGTCTTGCTCTAAAAAGTAAAGATTCGGTTGCTTTAAAAGAAAGATTATATCTAAGGGCCAAATCTTTTACAGGTATTTTTTGATCATAATGTAAATTTAAAATTTCTCTGTATTTGGATGAAATCATTGAAAGAGTTTTTTCCAGTCTTTCTTTAATTTTGTTTTTCTCAAATTGGAATTCCGGTTGATTAATTTCTTGTGCAATAATTTCAAGAAAAGGTGCTTGAGAGAGTAAAACAGACTTAATTTTCTTTTTTCTATAAAAATCTACAACTTTATTGTGGGCAATACTGTAAAGCCAGGAAGAAATTTTTTCTTTTTTCTTCAAAAGATGCATTGAGTCTAATGCATCAAAAAAAACATCGTTTAAAATTTCTTGCGCGTCTTCATCTCTTGGTAACCTATTTTTTAAATAAACAGAGATTTTTGGAGAAAATTGATGATATAATTGCTCAATCGCCGATTTTTCGCCTTGGACTACTTTTTCTGCCAGTGTCATAGTCCAATTATTATAGCAATAACGAATGATTTTCCAAAATCATACGACTATTTTATTAAGGTGTACTATGGTTTTGAATTTAAGAGACTATAAAAATATAAAAGACCGAAGACAAGCTCTAGAAAGCCATTTGAGCTTAGATTTAAAAAATATTGCCTCTTTCTCAATAAGTGAAGAGATTGCCTCAAACAAAAATTGTGAAAATATGATTGGAGTAGTACAAGTGCCTATTGGTATTGCCGGGCCATTAAATATTAAAAGTTCAAACTCAAAAGTTCAAAACTATTACATTCCGCTTGCTACAACTGAAGGTGCATTGGTTGCGTCTGTTAGCAGAGGCTGTAAAGCTATTTTAGAAAGTGGTGGAGTTCAACTTATAACTAAAAGAATAGGAATTACACGGGCGCCTGTATTCAAAGTTAGTAGCATTAAGCAGGGGTCAGAATTTATTGAAAATGTAGAAAAACATTTAGACATTTTCAAAAAAATAACTGAAACATCTTCAAACCACCTAAAACTATTAAGTATAAAATCGTGGATGATTGGTAGAAATGTTTATCTTAGATTTAATTTTGATAGTCAAGATGCAATGGGAATGAATATGGCAACAATTGCAACAACAGATATAGTAAAACATTTGGAAGAAAAAACCAAAGTTAAATGTATTGCGGTTTCGGGTAATATGTGTGTTGATAAAAAACCCAATTTTTTAAATTTTATAGAAGGAAGAGGAATAAGTGTCTGGGCGGATATTACAATTCCAAATTCTGTTATCTCAAATACTTTAAAAACAACAACGAGAAAATTTATAGAAGTAGTTAATAGAAAATTAGTATATGGGTCTTTTTTATCGGGAAGCATAGGGTCAAACGCCCACATGGCAAATATTCTCTCCGCAATTTTTCTAGCAACAGGGCAAGACGCAGCACACGTTGCCGAATGCGCGACAGGTGTTACGACCGCAGAAGAAACTCAGGAAGGATTGTACATTTCAATTTATTTACCGGATCTTGTTGTAGGCACGGTTGGTGGTGGAACAAATTTAGAAACTCAAAAAGAAGCGTTGTCAATTATGGGTATTTTTGGTGGAAATAATGGTAAAAACTCGCAAAAATTTGCAGAAATTATTGGCGGAGCAGTTTTGGCAGGAGAAATTTCCCTCATTTCGTCCTTAGCAGAAGGCTCACTTGCCAAGGCACACCAGGTTCTTGCCAGAGGCAAGAAAATATCAAATATCAAATATCAAATATCAAATAAATCTCAAAAAACAAATTCCAAATAGTTTTGAATTTTGGAATTTTAATTTTATGGCTGGAATAACTGGTTACGGAACATACATACCAAAGTATAGACTTAAAATCGAAGACATTGCTCAGGTTTGGAAAAAAGACCCAAAGGAAATAATTGGGGGACTAAAAGTTTATGAAAAAGCTGTGCCTTCTTTTGATGAAGATGTTGTTACAATCGGTGTTGACGCGGGAAGACTTGCTTTGTCCATGGCAAAGATATTGCCAACAGATATTGGCAGTATTTTTGTTGGTTCGGAAAGCCATCCTTATGCAGTTAATCCCTCAAGTACAATTATTGGAGAATATTTGGGAGCCGGAAATAATTACTTGGCGGCAGATTTGGAGTTTGCGTGCAAAGCGGCTACAGCCGGAATTCAAGTGACTGTTGGGCTGATTGACAGTAAAAAAATTAATTACGGTTTGGTAATTGGAGCAGATACAGCTCAGGGAAAGCCTCACGATATATTGGAATACACGGCATGTGCAGCCGGTGCCGCCTTTATTTTAGGAAGCAGGAAAAAAGAAATTATCGCGGATATTTTAGAAATGTCATCTTACTCGTCCGATACTCCGGATTTTTGGAGAAGGGATGGCCAAAGATATCCTTCGCATTTTGGCAGGTTTACCGGTGAGCCAGCATACTTTGCCCACGTAATTACAGAGGGAAAAAAGCTTTTGGATAAAACAAAACTTAAACCTAAAGATTTTGACTATTGCGTTTTTCACATGCCAAACGGAAAATTCCCAAGAGAGGCGGCAAAAAAATTAGGATTTACAGATTTACAACTTTCTGCCTCTTTGACAGTCGATAATATTGGCAATCCATATTCCGCGGCATCTCTTGTTGGTTTGTCTGCGGTTTTAGATATTGCAAAACCCAATAAAAAAATATTTTTTGTATCATACGGGTCAGGCGCGGGATCAGACGGGTTTATTTTTAAAACAACACAAGAGCTTATCAAAGCAAGAAAAAACTCAGTACCAGTTAAAAAACTAATCGATGATAAAATGTATATTTCTTATACAGATTATTTAAAACAAACACACGCTATATGAAATCTCAAATTTCAAATTTCAAATTTCAAAAATATTTATGAAGATTAGTATTCTAGGAGGCGCAACAACAAAATTTGGGGAATTGTGGAATATTTCTCCAAGAGATTTGGCAAGAGAAGCAATTTTCGGCGCGCTGGCAAACTCCAATATAAAGTCAACCCAGGTTGAAGCGCTTTTTGTTGGCAACATGCTGTCTGGCATTTTGGCAAACCAAGCAAACTTAGGTTCTCTTTTCGCGGAAGAATTGGGAAGTTTTGTTCCGGCAATGCGCGTTGAGGGAGCTTGTGCATCAGGCGGGCTGGCGCTCCATAACGGCATAAATGCTCTTAAAGCAGGTGTATATAAAACCGTTGTTGTTTTGGGAATAGAAAAAATGACAGACCATGAATCCAATGCAATAACAAACGGATTAATGGCAGCAGGATCTGACGAAGAAAGAATGGCCGGTGCAACATTTCCAGGACTCTATGCGCTTATTGCCAGAGCTTACATGCAAAAATACAATGTAACAGAAGAAGCACTCGCGGGAGTTTCTGTAAAAAATCATTTTCATGGAAGCCTTAATCCCAAAGCTCAATTTCAACGAGTCATTACAGTAGACAACGTAATGAAAAGCGCAAAAATTGCAGATCCTTTAAAGCTTTTGGATTGTTCACCGATTTCCGATGGTGCCGCTGCAATTGTTATCACAAGCGACCCAAACCCAAGAGCAATTCACAATAAACCGGTTGAAATTTTAGCCAGTGAAGTTGCAACAGACTCTCTTAGTTTGCACGAAAGAGAATCATTTGTCAGTTTAAAAAGTGTTGTAAAAGCATCTCAAAATGCCTATAAAAAAACAGGAATAAAAGCAACGGACATTCAGGTCGCGGAAATTCATGATTGTTTTTCAATCGCGGAAGCGATTGCTGTTGAAGATTTGGGTTTTTCTGAAAAAGGAATGGGAGCAAAGGATATATCAAAAGGGAAATATACTTTGACAAAAGGTAAGATAATTACAAACCCTTCAGGCGGGCTTAAAGCATGCGGTCACCCGGTTGGTGCAACAGGAATAAAACAAATTGTCGAAATTACAGAGCAGCTAAGAGGAGTCGCGGGAAAGAGGCAAGTGAAAAATGCCGAGCTGGGCCTTGCGCACAATGTCGGAGGAAGCGGAGCTGTTGCGGTAATTCATATCTTACAAAATAACTTATGACAATAACACCGGTAAAACTTTGGAGAAGACAAAAAGAAACAAGTGCCTTAATTGGTAAAATCGGGAAAATTGTTTTATGGACGATAATAAGAGTGCCTGCAAAGTCTTTTAAGGAACAAGCACCTTACCCTGTCGTAATTGTGGAATTTTCAAAATCCGGTCTGGAAAATTCAAAACCGGAAAGGATGATTCTGCAACTTGTTGACTGGAATCAAAAAGATCTTAAAATAGGACAAAAGGTTATTACTGTTTTGAGACGCCACCAGACAGACGATAATGAAGGAATAATTCCATACAATATTAAATGTAAACCCATCGGTTAAGTTTAAAATTAAAAGTGATGGTACTTTATTTTAAAATGAATCTTAAATGCATTAATAAATAAAATTCCTTAATTTTTCATTTTCACTTTTCACTTTGCATTTTTAAATTATGAAATCATTTACAGTTTCCGCGCCAGGTAAACTTCACATTATTGGTGAACATGCCGTTGTATACGGAAAGCCTGCAATCTTAGCAGCTGTTAATAAAAAATGTATTGTCGAAATTTCGGAAAGGGAAGACGAAGACGTTATAATAGTGTCTGAAGATTTGCAGGCAAAAATGCAAATATCCCAGGATATTATTTTAGACCGCACACAAAATGTCAGAAAAATCTGGCATGAGTTTTTGCTAACAAACAATATTGCCCGCCTTCACGAATTAATAGAAGATCCTCTAAACGCGGTTGTGTTTGCAATTGGAGAAACTCTTGCTTTTTATGAAAAAAGATTAAAAAGCGGATGTAATATAACGATAAAAAGTGAAATTCCAATCGGATCCGGAATGGGCTCTTCAGGCGCAATGGCAGCATCTGTTGCCGCAGGAGTAGCACTGTTTTTAGGAGAAAAATTAGACAAAGACATAGTCAATACGATTTCTTTTTTGGTTGAAGAAAGAATTCACGGAAATCCTTCAGGTGGCGACAGCGCAACCAGCTGCTTTGGGAATTTTTTATGGTTTAGGAAAGAATCGCCGGAGCTGAAAATTATTTATCCCCTACCCTTTTCCATAACAGATAACCTAAAAAGAAATTTTTTTGTTTTTTATACGGGTAAGCCAAAAGAAACAACAGGAGAAATGGTTAGTTTGGTAAGGATTCTTTACGGTAAAAAACCAAAGTTTGTAGAAAATATTTTAACAGACCTGGAAAATTTAGCCCGGAAAATGATTGGGGCATTAAAGAAAAATGACGCAACCGCAATTATAGATATTATTAAAAGATCACAGAGAAACTTGGAAGAATTGGGAGTTGTATCTAAAAATACAAAAATGTTAATTCAGGCCATAGAAGCTGTTGGCGGAGCGGGAAAAATTTCAGGTGCGGGAGGGGCAAGAACTGATTCCGGAATTGTTTTAGCCTACCATGAGGACTTAAAGTTTCTTTTGGATATCTCTAAAAAAACAGGGATTGCGGGAGAACAAATTATTCTTGGAGCAGAAGGGGTAAAGGAGGAATGAAAAAAATTACAGTTTCCGCGCCTGGAAAGCTAATGCTTTTGGGAGAACATTCTGTTGTATACGGCCACCCTTGTTTGGTAACTGCCGTTAATCAAAGAATTTTTACCACTGTTGAACTGACAAATCAAAACGATTTACTTTTAAATGCACCGGACGTAAAAATAGAAAACTATAAAAAACCAATTAAGGATTTAGGTAAGGGAGAAACTCCAAAAGGAGCGAAATTTATTGAAATTGCCGTAAAAAATATATTCGGCTGCATTCGTCGTTCCGGTAAGTCGAAACGAAGTGGAGACGCATCCGGAATCTCCAACAGCGATGAGAGATTCTGGTCAAGCCAAAATGACAGTAATAATCTGGGATTAAAAATTTCTACAAGGTCGGAATTTTCCTCTCAATACGGTTTTGGCTCATCAAGCGCGGCAACAGTTTGTGTTATTAAAGCGTTGTCGGAATTAGTAAATCTTAAATTAACAAACAAACAAATTTTTGATATTTCTTATAAAACAGTTCTAGATATCCAGGGAAAAGGATCAGGGTTTGATATTGCCGCGGCAATTTACGGGGGAACGCTTTATTTTTTTACAGCAGGTAAAATAATAGAGCCTCTCAATATTTTTCTCCTTCCCCTTATTGTCGGATACTCAGCAGCAAAAGCAGATACGGTAACTCTAATAGAAAATGTAAAAGAAAAATTTAAAGACAATCAAAAAAGACTGGATGAAATTTACGATTCTATTGAAGTCTTTGTTGAAAAAGCAAAAACAGCTCTTTTAAAAAATGATTTAAAAACATTTGGTAGTTTTATGAATGAAAATCAAATTCTTCTAAATGAGTTAGGAGTTAGTATTCCAAAATTAGATAATATGGTAAAGGCAGCGACAGAAGCCGGTGCATATGGTGCAAAACTGTCAGGTGCAGGAGGCGGAGACTGTATGATTGCAGTTGGATCAAAAGAGAAAACGAAAAAAATCGAGCAGGAAATTGAAAAAGTTGGTGGCAAAATAATTCAAGTCAACGCAAATGCAGAAGGGGTAAGAGTAGAAAAATAATATGACCCTTCGACAAACTCAGGGTTAAATACTATGAAAAAAACAGCTGTGGCGCCATCAAATATTGCATTTATTAAATACTGGGGAAGAAAAGACGAGAAATTAAGACTTCCCGTAAACGGGAGTATTTCTATGAATTTAAGTAATTTGTTAACAACAACGACCATTGAATTCAAAAGTAGTTTTAAAGAAGATGAAATTATTTTCAACGGCAAAAAAGAAAATACGGATGATAACAGGGCAATAAAACATATAGATAGAATTCGTAAATTAGCAAACATTCAAACAAAGGCAAAAATTGTAACGGAAAATAATTTTCCAACAGGCACTGGACTTTCAAGTTCAGCTTCTGGTTTTGCTGCTCTAACAGTTGCCGGTGTCAGTGCCGCAGGACTCAATTTATCGGAAAAAAAATTGTCAATTTTGGCACGGTTTGGGTCGGGATCTGCATGCAGATCTATTCCGGATGGAGTTGTTGAATGGCTTGACGGAGAAACGTCCGAAACTTCATATTCGGTCTCTTTATATTCACCGGATTATTGGGACATAGTAGATGTTGTCGCAGTTACAAGTACACAAAAAAAAGAAGTC
>JANWKV010000002.1 GCA_025451195.1 Candidatus Microgenomates bacterium
TACCGATTGTACAAAACAATTTGCAAGATTGAATGGCACCGCTTCCTTACAACATTCCGTACATCATCCTAATGCGTATTTTCATGCTTTGGAGTTGATAAAAAAGCGCCCGTTTTGAAACGGTGTGCTGATGTGCTGCTGGACCTGGATTCGAACCAGAATAAACGGATCCAAAGTCCGTTGTCCTACCATTAGACGATCCAGCAAGATATATGAATTATACCTAATCTGGCTTTCGCTATCAATAAACTTGCTTTTTCAAAATAAACAACGTAATCTAAAATAAGACTTAGCTTTAGCTGAGTAAAGTATCTTAAGAAAAAGGTGAATGTCCTCCTTATCTTACTGTTCGCCTTTTCAATTCTATTCGAATGTCAGCTCAAGGAGTAATTTTAGGAGGACTTAAGAATCTCTAAGCCTTTTTGTTCCAAAAATTCAAGAGATTCTAGAGGAGGTGATAATTTATGAAGGTACTTCACATGACAGCTTTTATTTTAATGGCTGTTGGAGCAATAAATTGGGGATTAGTTGGTCTTTTTAATTTTAATGTGGTTACAGCAATTTTGGGTGGATTTCCAATGATCACAAGTCTTGTTTACGTTTTAGTTGGCATTTCTGGCGTTTACATTCTTATAACGCACAAGAAAGATTGCAAGATTTGCGCAGGAAAATAACTTGAAGATATTATTTCGAATATAACCCAATTAATTGGGCAGTGTTTATTATTTTATTTTTCATTACCTCTTCAACTGCCTTTTTGTCTGCTTTTTCTAAATTTAAAATAGTGTTTAAGGCATAAAGTTTAAAAAAATATCTGTGTGTACCGGACGGGGGACAGGGAGCAACAAAGTCTGTATTTCCCAAACTGTTTAGGCCAGCTATTGCTCCTTTTGGAAAACTGTTTTCCGCAATTTCCAAAGTTTGAGGAGGGATATTATAAATAACCCAATGGACAAAAGTACCCATTGGCGCATCCGGATCATCCACAATAAGTACCAAACTTTTTGCTTCTTTCGGAATACCTGTAAATTCAAGCGGTGGATTTATTCCTTTCCCCTGGCATCCGTAAATTTTAGGAATAGGCTGATTGTTTTTAAAAGCAGAGCTCGATATTTCCATAGATTCTGGAATTATTGTAGCGCTTTGAGGTTGTTTTGCAAGGGGTTTTACCAATTGCTTTACGGTAGAACGGTTAATTAAAAAAGCTAAAATCAATATTATAATTAATAGACCAAACAAAATTTTCTTCATTTGTTTTTATACTAAATCATTGACAGACAAAATTCAAAAATAATATAGTGTAATTGTGAAAACTATAAATGCTGAGGAATTTTCTCAGGGACTAAAAAATGCTGTTGTTATTGACGTGCGGACACCCGAAGAATACGACAAAGACCATATAGAAAACAGTATTCTCGTACCTATTGACACTTTTAAACAGTATATAGAAAAGATAGTCCCCGGAAAATCGACTAAAGTTTACTTATATTGTTTAGGAGGCAACAGAAGTTCAAGGGCTGCAAAAATTATGGAAGGTCTTGGATACAAAAATGTATTTGATCTGCAAAACGGCATTCTTTCCTTACAGGCAAAAAATTTCCCTGTTAAAGTTTAATAAATCAGAGCGGGCGATGGGAATCGGACCCACTACCTTCTCCTTGGCAAGGAGACGTTCTAGCCGGTGAACTACGCCCGCAATTGTAAATTTTCTCTTAAAAACTTTCTACCCTTTCCAGTCTTCAGAAACAATTCTCTTTTATATGCATCTGCTCTTGTCGTATATTTTTCCTGATAAACAAGCTCGAATGGCTTTGTTAATTTTGTATATGTCGATCTTCCATCGTTATGTTCTTTTAATCTTCTCTCTAAATCATTCGTTGATCCAGTATATAACCTACCATTTTTCAGACTTTTCAAGACATATACAAAGAACATATGAACCCACTACCTGTCGCCTCGGGCGACCGTTCTAGATTGGTGAACTACGCCCGCAATAAATAGGATTATATCAAGAACACCAAATAATTCCAACTCTTGAGTTAGAAACCAGTTCTTAATAAATTCTACTTATCTTATTTTGCCAAATGCCAAACTCCGCCGACACCGTCTCCGGTTACATCGCCAGGTTTTACGTCTGATTTGTAATAATACAAAGGCATACTGTTGTATGCATATTGCATAGAACCATCAGTTCTTTTTATTGTTGTTATGTTAGCTGGCATTGTTTGTGCCATTGCGTCTTTTGACTCCAAATATGGCGGCCACGCAGTTGCACATGCGCCATAACAATTACTGACGCCTTTCGTATCTTTATCGTATATATAAAGAGTCATTCCTTTTGTGTCAGTAATATACTGAACTCCTTTACTATCAGGCTTCATTGCTATGATTGTATCTTCCATCATCGCCGCAGTTGGAGAAACTTGCATTTGCATTTTTAAGTCGCTTATTTGTTTTTGATAATCTCCCACTTGTTGGACATCCATTGCAACCCATTTATTCTTTTCGTACCAATATCCACCATATAAACCTGCAAGAAATGCCAAAACAATTAGGAGAAATGTTACTATTTTACCCATTGTAATCACCTCCTTTCATAAAATATTGATTAATAATTAAAAGTTGAATTTTGGCGCAGTATGACACAAGCAAAGGATAGATTTATCGAGCCTATTTGTCAATAGCTACATTAATTTTAGTATTCTATCCTATAGTTGATTTTGAACTACAGTTTATCTATAATCCATATTATGTCAGGCGAAAGAAGAGTTGTTAATGGATATCCTGTTAATGAATTAGCTCACACCGTGCTTGGGCTTAAGCCTATCGTAACACGTCTGTCAAGACGGGGATTGCTCTCAAAGCCTTTGGGAGAAACAGGTGTCGAAAGGTCGCTCCATACCAGACTTGCGATAATGAGAATAGCTGGAGAGGCATTACCTTCTTATATGCCAAGGCTTGAGTCATTTGACAGACAGTTTATGACTCAAGCAGAATATGACATTTCTGTTGGCAACCTTGGAGCTCAAAAAGCGTTTGGGGCAGAAAGATATATTGAAGAAGTTATTAGAATTCAAAATAGCAATTAATTTTTGCTTATACATATAAAATAACAATCTAAAGCATATGGCAAAGAACGAGTTTGATTTTAGTAATGATGCAGAAAGGGATTTTGCTGTTGCTGCATTTGTTAAAGAAGTAAATCAAACAGGCAATATTGATAGATATTTTTTTCCTAGAGAAGGGAGACAAAAATTACAAGATGTCCAACTCTCTATAAGAATGGTTAGGGGAAAATTTGCCCATTCTAGAGGAGATTTTGAACAGGACGAATCAGACCAAGGAAGTTTTTTTACAGATGGTGAATTAGGGTTTGTTTTAAATGCACAAAGAAAAGGTGATAAACATCCAACTCTAGTAGCGGTTACTAGTTTTAATCTTGTCAGAACAACACAAGAAGAATCTGTTATAAGTCCGACCTTTGAAGAATATAGGGTTAATGATGGTGAAACAATTTTCCCCAGGATTTTGCAGCTTCAAGGACTAACAAAAGAGACTTCTGCTCTCGCAGATAGCAGACGCGAACTTGCTGTTGCGGTAATCGATACATACGATGTTTGGGACGGACTTGTAAAACTTGTTACTCAATTTGCAGTGGAAAACGAACGGCCTGCCGTTGGAATTTTACCATCAAGTAAAAATAGAAGCAAAACAAAACCTGAATTTTATACGCAAACAATGTTTCAGCGATATGATCAATATGCTCTAACTCATGGATTTAAACAAGAAACACCAAATGGCTTTTATTTAAAAAGACTTGCTAAGGGTAGAAGATAATCTACTTTTTAGTAATTTTTCTCAGAAGAAATCCCAACGAAGTTGCTGCGCTAATTACTCCCCAAACAACAAATGGAGTTCCCGTTGAGGGTAATTGTACCGGCCTAACAACTGCATAAAGCTGCGGAATAGCAGGTTGGTTAAGCGCAATGTTTACATTTTGGTTATTGTTTTGTGTTTGGTCCTGATGTTCGCTCTGATTTTGCTGGTTACAATTATTGTTATTATTTTTGCCTGACTGCGTGCTTGAACAGCCGTTTGAAGAAGATTGGTTTTCGTCTGCTAAAGACTTATTAATAGATAAACTTAAAAGTGCAGAAAATATAATAAGTGAGAAAATAAAAAGAAAGAGAAATTTTTTCATCCAAGCTACAAGGGGATTGTAGAAGGAATAGTTGGCTTTGTCAATTACTTTTTAGTAATTTTTCGAAGTAAAAATCCGAGAGGAGTAATGCCGCCTAATAATTCCCAAACTTCAAATGGTGTACCAGTAGAAGGAAGTTGTGTTGTAGTGGTTGAACCCAAAATCTGTGGAGCAGGTTGGTTAAGCGTAATGTTTACATTTTGGTTATTGTTTTGTGTTTGGTCCTGATTTTGACCTTGATTTTGCTGGTTACAATTATTGTTATCATTATTACCAGATTGATCTGTACTATCACAATTGTTATTGCCGGAAGTATCGGTCGGAGTTGGTGTAAGAGTAGGGGTATCAGTGGGAGTTACGTTTGGAGAATATGTAAATAAAATATTACATGTTTTTTGTTCGCCCTCTGCGATATTTCCGGAACAGTCTCCGGTTGTTGATGTTGAGTAACCGGTTACAACTGTTTCTGTTACCACATATGCTCCTGGATCAAGTGGAATATCTAAAGGATGATCTGGCGCCGGAAAATCAGAATTTTTATCATCTGCCCCTGAAACATGCACTGTAAAATCTGTTAAGCTGGCTGTTCCACCATTCTCATTACTAATTCCTGCTATCACAATTAATTCTGAAGGCACAGGAGTTTCTGTTGGTGTACTAGTTAAAAAAGGTGTAGGTGATGCAGTTACCGATGGTGTTTCTGTTGGTGTTGCTGTTGGCCCTTCTCCACAAGATGCAGCATAACCCAATCCTGCTAAATCTGTATCATCTGTACCATCTTTTGTAATTGTAAATTTAACAGATCCGTTTTGAATGCTTTGCTGATTTGTTGCAATAATTGCGTCTTGTGATTTTCCTGCTCCAATTGAACCCATATCTATGGTATTACCACTTACGTTATCTTTTACTTCCACATTTAGGGAATCATTTGGTTCATTGTTTGTAAAATGAACATTAATTTCTACTTTGTTATCTTGGGTACAGTCCGGATTAACAGATTGCTCGTGGTTAAAATGACTATATGACGCAAAAACAAACGCAGGTACGATTAAAAGCGCCGAGATAGCGGCTGATACTCCAATGGCTTTTATAGTTTTACTATTCATGTCTTGTAGTGTAAGGAATTATAGTATATATAGGCCGCTTTGTCAAGTGTTTATATGAATGTAGATAAAATATTAACTTGTCCTATATTTATCTTCTACCATCTGTCTGTGGAGACGCAGGACGGGTATTTTCTAACCATTGATAATAATATTCATACGCTGCCACATTTGAATTTTCCGCTCTAAATTTGAGACCCCTTGGATCAAGAGCACCGTTTGAAAATCTATCTCCTACGCCAGGAATAAAATAGTACGCTGCTTTCATTAATTGATCGAGCGTTGTTTCAAATTGTTTTCTAGTTTCTTCATCTGTTCGCAGAAGTCTCTCATCAGGATAAAGTAGCCTCGCAGCTTGTGGATTTAGTGAAGAAATTGTTTCTTGAGCCTTTTTGAGAGATTTATCAAATCCAATACTGTAATCCCCAACCCTAACCCAACTATTATCCCAAATTATATCTGGCAGTATCTGAGCAACTCCTCTAGGTATGCCGAAGTGGAAAATTACTCCTTTTATTAAGGACCTTGCAATATGTCCTCCCAAAGGAGCACCAGCACTTAAAGCGGCTATATCCGTTCCCAGATTTACAACAGATGTGATTGCCCTAACAGCCTGCGGAGCGGCTCTTTTGGGTTGGGTTTCTGGATATTTGTTTCCCAGCGTTGTATCTCGATCTATTAAAAGACCCATTCTGTATGTTTCTGCAGCTTCGTCTCTTAATCTAATTAACCTGGGGTCATGATTATTTGGATCCCACATTTGGCGAGCAAGTTGTAAAATTGCAGGAGGTGTTTCTCTTAATACTTCTTGTCTCATTCTGACTTGCTCTATATCTGAAATTTGATCCACAATTCTAAATGGAGGTTGTCCTGTTGCTGGGTCTATATGATCGATCATGACAGTTATCACTTCTGGTATTTGTCTTTTTCTAAAACGTCCTCTTTCCACCATAACTGTCCTTTGCTCAGGATGCCCAACGCGAAAATTCAAAACTCTGTGGAAATTTGCGCTAATAACATTCCTTTGAGCTAATTCTTGCCTTGCGCCTCGTCCAAGAATAGGAACGAATCTTCCTGCCCGAAGAAATACTTCCCCAGTGTGATGAGTATTATGTCCTAAAATATCTAAAGACTTTCTTGCCGCTCCTTTTGCTACTTCTCTCATTTGGGCCGATTATAACTCTGGGATTGAGGGTTGTCAAAAATTATTTTGTGCCTTCCTGCCAAGAGGAGAGGTATTTTTTTTGCTCCGGAGTAAGTTTATCAATTGAAATTCCCATTGCCTCAATTTTAAGCAAGGCAACTTTGACATCCAGCTCTTTTGGAAGAGTATAAACCTTATTTTGGAGTTTTCCTTTATTGGTAACAAAAAATTCCGCTGCTAAAGCCTGGTTGGCAAAACTCATATCCATAACCTCAGCCGGGTGACCTTCGGCTGCTGCCAAATTTACAAGCCTTCCTTCACCTAAAAGATATATTTTTTTACCATCCAGCGTATATTCATCTAGATTGGGTCTGATATTTTTGATTTTTGAACTTTGACTTTTGAGTTTTTCTACGTCTATTTCCACGTCAAAATGTCCGGAATTTGCAATTATTGCGCCGTTTTTTAAAGATTTAAGAATATCTAAAGACAATACATGTTTATCTCCTGTTGCACTAACAAAAATATCACCTAATCTTGCCGCTTCTTTCATTGTGTAAACCTGATATCCATCCATAACTGCCTCCAAGGCCCTAATCGGATCAACTTCCGTAACTACAACCTGAGCTCCCATTCCTTTTGCACGCATGGCAATTCCTCTTCCGCACCAACCGTATCCAGCAACAACAAATGTTTTTCCGGCCAATAAAATATTAGTTGCTCTTAAAATACCATCTATTGTTGACTGTCCTGTCCCGTATCTATTATCAAATAAATGTTTTGTGTCCGAATCGTTTACCGCAATAACAGGAAGTTGCAAAGCTTTATCGTTTTCCATTGCCCGCAATCTAATTACCCCTGTTGTTGTTTCTTCCGAAGAGCCAAGCATATTTTTTATTTGCTGTTTCCTTTTAGTGTGAAGCAAATGAACCAAATCAGCCCCGTCATCCATTGTTATTTGAGGACTAGCATCCAAAACAGAATTTAAATGGTCGTAGTATGTTTTATTATTTTCACCATGGATTGCGAAAACAGGAATATTAAAATCTTTAACCAGAGAACTTGCAACCGCGTCTTGAGTTGATAGGGGATTGGAAGCACAGGCAAAAACATTGGCACCGGCCTGTTTTAAGACAATAAGAAGATTTGCTGTTTCCGAGGTAATATGAAGACACGCTCCAATGGTGAGGTTTTTAAGAGGTTTTTCTTTTGAAAACCTTTTACCTATTATTTTTAAAACAGGCATTTGCTGACCTGCCCACTCGATTTTTAATTTACCCTGAGGCGCAAGAAACAAATCTTTTATATCATACTTCATGATTTAATAACCCAATACTACCAATAACCCAATAAGCAAATCAATGCCTAATTAATAAACAAATCTACTATTTGAATTTAAAATTGATTGGGCTATTTATTTATTAACTTATTGAATTATTTATGCCTAAATTATAGTTCAATTTTACTGCCAAAAGAGGCTTTGTATTTTCTGCAAAACTCTTTTAGAGAAAACGAGTGTTCCTGTGTGCCATATTTTTCCAAAACGAAAGAAGAAGCAACCGATCCCATTTGTCCGCAAGTTTGAATATCAAAGTTTTTATCAAGTCCTGCCAAAAACCCGGCCCTCCATCCATCACCCGCGCCTGTCGGGTCTACTATTTTATTTACTTTTACAGGCTTTATGGCAATTTTTTTATTCTTTTCTTCAATAACTGCCCCTTTTGCACCAAGCGTTGTGATTATAATTTTATTTTTAAACAATTCTCTGTAGTTTTTAATTCTGTCTTTAATTATATTTATTTCATAATCGTTTCCAACAATATATTTTGCATATTTTACACCGTAGAGTAAATCGTCATTTGTAACCTGGGTAAGGATAAACCCGGGGTCAAACATGTAGGGAACTTCTTTTTCTATGCATTCATGAACCATATTCATTGTTGCCCTGCTTCCTGTTGGACCAATCAAAACAAAATCACCCTTTTTCGCAATTTTTCCAAGTTTTAAACTAATATTTTCTTCAGCGGCACCATAAAAAAAACCCCAAATTTGATTATCGTTTTTATCTGTAATTGCAAAACCCGTTGCCGTATATGACTTACTGTCTATCCTTATGCCTTCTATGTTAAGCTTTTTTTTAAGAAACCCTTTTAAATAGTCCTGAAAATCATTTCCGACAGTTGAAAAAAGTTTATTTGGAGTTTTTAAAAGTCCAAGTGTATAGCTTACGTTTCCGGCAGTGCCGCCCCTCCGTTTTTCAAACCGGTTAACAATAAAAGAAAGGTTAATGTTATGAAGTTGGTTTGGCAAAACGTGGTCGCTAAAAACTCCGGGAAAATCCATTATGTAGTCGTAAGCAATTGTTCCGGTAATAATTAGCATTAAAGCAAATTGAATAGTAACAAGAGAAAATTAAAAAGTCAAAGGTTATGCAAAACAATTTATAACTTTTTAAAGTAATAATATTAAAGCAAGTCCTCCAAGAATAGAAACTCCTCCCACAGACACAAGTATTGATGCTAAATTTGACCCGGCGTCCGGGAGTAAGGATCCGCTTGGAGTTGATGTAAGACTACTGTCTCCTATAAATGATCCGACAGTTTGGGACCATGTTCCTGTTGCGCATTGATTGTTTCCTCTAACACGGAAATAATACGTTTGGCCTGAGGTGAGAGAATTAATCTGGTACGATATCGCCCCGTCTGATGAATTCTGCGTAAATTGCACGGCATACATATTTGCCGCATTTGTAAGTCCATAATTAATAGTAAAAC
The DNA here is from genome assembly GCA_025451195.1 of Candidatus Microgenomates bacterium. Lineage (GTDB taxonomy): Bacteria > Patescibacteriota > Microgenomatia > Levybacterales > UBA12049 > JANWKV01. The sequence goes on from JANWKV010000002.1 coordinate 9,223, forward strand.
CAGTGTATGCTTTTTTAGGCGGTACAAAATATATTGTTGCGGAATCTATAGATGCAAGTATGGCATAAAGGTCGGGTGCGTCGGGAGGATCACTTGTGCTCCCAGAACAAACCGCGGATGTTGGAGTGGGAATTGGAGTATCTCCACCCGTTGGCGTAGGAGTCGGAGTTTGCACTTCTGTAAATATAATATTTCCTAAAGCTGTTAAGACTGTACTGGCAGTTGTATCTGTTACAGTAATGGCGTCTGTGCCTACATGAGTTGAAACAGCGCTAAAAGTTGCTATTCCTTGTGCATTAAGAATTGCGGTAGTTGGTGAAAAAACTGCATAAATATCACTTGGAGCGGATAAGGCAATAGCATCGCCTGTTGCAGGGATTCCCTGAAAATCTTTTAATGTTGCTGTCATACTGGCCATTGTTACACCGTCGGCCTGAACGGTATCAGAACCAGGTGTTGTTGCAACTAACGCAGACGTAGATGCTTGCGGGGTATTAACTGCCAAAGAACGTCTTGTAAATAATAAAGAGGATATAATAAAGAGAATAAAATATACAAAAACAGGCAAGAATTTTCTCATAAAATGTCTCTTTATATCAGCATATCATACTTTATGTTTGTCAATAGATTTTATACTTACTATAAACTTATATAGATTAAATGGAAGGTGTTCACATCCACCTTCAAGTGTTGTATAATATTTTGTAGTTTGCAGCCCACCCTGAATGATCATAATTTACATGCCGAGGTAGCCAAGGTGGTCAAGGCACCTGTCTGAAGAACAGGCTATCTCAGTTCGACTCTGAGCCTCGGCACAAAAAGAAAATTTTTGTTTAGAGATGGTGCCGAAGGCACACTGAGTGGAACGAATGTGCTATCTCAGTTCGACTCTGAGCCTCGGCACAAAAAATTAAACCTCTTGGACTCATTTCTTATTTTTCTATACAATAAAATAATGGACATACTTCTTTTTAACATGCAGTGGATGATTTATAACGTAGTCCTGGCAATAATACCTGTTGTATTGGGTTTTTTAATGCTTAAATTTAGGTCGAAAAAATTAAAAATTACAATTGGTTTGGTGTGGTTTGCATTTTTACCCAATACTATTTACATGCTGACAGATATAAACCATTTACTTGAGCAGTGGAATCAAGTGAGTAACAGTTATAAACCTCTTCTTGTTTTTCAGTACGTTTCTCTTATGATTTTCGCCGTAATCACTTTTATTTCTGCTCAATATCCCTTTGAGAAAATTTTAAAGCGCGATTTTAAGCTTGGCAGTATCCCCAGAACAATTATTTTAATTATTGTTGATTTTTTAGTTGCTTTTGGCGTTATTCTTGGTGGAATAGAAAGAGTAAATTCATGGCAAATAGTCACAGATCCTAAAAGTGTTTTACAAAACATTTCAATTCTTTTTCATTCCCAAGCCCAGGTTGGATTAGTTATTGGCTTTGGAGGTTTATTCTCTGTTATCTACTTTTCTTTCCACGACAGATTAATACAGATCTCAAAAAGAATTAAAAAAACTCAATAAAATTTTGAAAGTGCTTATCTTCTTCCACCATGAGGATTTTTTGGTCCAATCGGAGGAATCGTAACTGTAATTTGAGATCCACCATTACCTCTCTCAGGATAAACTGCTTTCCAGAATGAAGCTCTTTCAACATCTTGAACCGGTTGACGTTGAATTCTAAAGGCAAAGTTTTCTAAAGTTCCTAGTAAATCTTGTGTTCTAATAGAGCTGGAATTTCTTGCTGCCCTAACAGCCGGTATGTTCAATACTGCTTGTCCTAATACAATAGCTTCAGGATCTCCTCTTCTCGCAACGCCATAAATTGCATATGCACTGTTAACAGATACATTATTTATTGTTGTTGGAGATGAAGCAGAAGCTCCGGAGTTAACGTATATCATAGCAACCATGGAAAGTTGATCGTCTGTGGGATCTATTTCGCTTGCCGAATGAACAAATACCGGCCCTTGCAATACACTTAAATTTTCACTCCATAAATTTTTAGCTGCATCAGCCAAAAGGGATGCATCTGCTCCATTATCAGAAATTAAATCATCGCGTAAGGTTTGTCCCATACCAATATGAAGAGGTATATTGGGCAAAAAAGGGCGGCCATTGCCAAAAAGATAGGTGGTATCTAAAACAAGTTGCCTAAAGCTAAAAGCTTCTCCTTTGATTGTCTTATGATCCGGATCGGTAGGATCAGAGGCTTCCGTAAAGGGTAAATTATATCTAGCGCTCCATCTATATCCATTTCCTTGGAGCAACTCTGCGTGCATTCTATCTGCTACTATTTCTTGAATTTCGGTGTCAGATAGAATCCTGTTTTCGTCATCAAAATTTTGATCTTCATGTTCATCTTTTGCCATAGAGATATTTTACTATAGGGAATTTAAAAAGTCAAATTCTATAGGACTAATATCTGGTTGTATCGCAAGAAATTTTACCCTACATGCTATACTTACTCGATGAATAGAATCATGCCTTCTGATAAAACATATGTTGCCACATCAGAAATAGCTAAAGCAGGACGGGGTGTTTTTGCAAAAGTGGAAATAAAAAAAGATGAGCTTATTGAAAAATGCCCGGTAATTGAAGTCTCAAAACATGATACTTCCAATTTAACAGAAACCATTTTGGTAACTTATTTTTATTATTTTGGTAAAGACAAAGAAAGATCTGTAATTGTGTTAGGTTTTGGATCACTCTATAACCACACGGATAAGCCTAATGCAATATATAAAGAAAAACAAGAAGAGATGACAATTGAGTTTTTTGCTTCAAGGGATATTAAGAAAAACGAAGAAATAACAGTTAGCTACACTCAAGACATTCAAAACAATAACAGGCCACTTTGGTTTAAAGCTTCAGAATAAATTTTATGCAGGTTTTATCAAGCAATCATATTTAGTATTAAAGTAAACTAAATACAGAAATTTTGAAAATGGAAGGAGGTGTTATAAAATAACCATGGATTAACTTTGGGTTGGTAGTACAAGGAAGTATTGGAAATTAATACTTTGTTTTAAGCACTGCTTGATCAATTGTTATCTCTGCCATATTCATAATGTATCCTCGTATTCTATCAAGACTATCTTCCAATACGTCCCAAGCAAATGAAGTCGTATGCTTTCTCGTTTTTTTAGAGTAAATTTGATTTTCAATTTCCTGACTCATTTCGAAAATTTTGTGTGCGTTTCCCATATTTAGTCTTTCAACCATTTCGTGAGAATCCAAAAGTAACTGTGCTAAGTAACTAATAATCGCGCTCGATGTACGAATAGGAGTGCCTGCAATCTCAGACGTCGCAACTGTTTTTGCAATTTTTACCGTATGGTCAGCAATTCTCTCCAGTTGTGTTGCAATGTTTTGGTAAAAAAATAAATCTATTTCTGTTAAACCTATTTCTTCCATAACAATATCTTTACGGATGCATGTATACAGTTGTCTTGTAATGGCAATTTGAAATTTATCGACTTCAGAATCTCGGTTAACAACATCTTTTGCAAGCATTAAGTCTTGTTGCGCAAGTGCTTTATATGCATCTTCGAGCATGGATTTTGTAATAAGAAACATTTTTTCTATATTTTGTGACATAGAAAATTTACTCGGGTCAAAAACATTTTTTAACACAATTTTTTCTGATGATTCATCTAATAATTCAAATCCAATGAGTTCACTGCATAGCTCACGAACCTGCGTCCGCTGCTCAGGAAGTATTTTTTTACAGTATATAATTATCTCATCAACACCAGATATATAATGAGCGATTAGCTCTCGAGTAAGCATAACAGCAGAGAGCCCATCGAGGGATAGCGAAGAACGTAAAAGAGATTTTTTTACTGAAGATGGCTGAATAACGAGGCTATTTTGACTGTCAACAGCTATTGCTACTAAACTTTTATCCTCTAGCATTAATCCTTTTACCCATTTACTTGGTAATGTTACCGTCAGACTTGCTCCACCTGTTCTTTGTAATTTTCTTATCTCCATTTCTATATATAATATATATAAACTCTCGTACCATTTGCAACCTCAAGCATAAGGAACCCAATATTTTGCATAAAATTACCAGATTGACACTATTATTTTGTAACTATATGCTCATACTATTATATGCCAACAAAGAAGTTGACTCTTCACGAAGCGCTTGATGAAGCACCCCTTAGTTTATTCCATTACAAAGCAATGCTTACTGCAGGTATAGGATTTTTTACCGACGCTTATGATCTCTTTATTATTGGGGCGGCAATAACGTTGATTAAATTACAATGGCATTTGTCTCCGGTCGAAGTTGGACTTTTGGGTAGCAGTACGCTTATTGCAACATTTGCAGGTGCTTTTATTTTCGGACACTTTGCTGACAAACTTGGAAGAAAAGCAGTGTATGGGATTGAGGCAATTATTATGGCTGTTAGCTCACTTGCTTCTGCATTTTCACCTAACTTTCTTATTTTAATTATCTTAAGGATTATTTTAGGTTTTGGTATTGGTGGAGATTATCCTGTGAGTGGCGTTATAATGAGCGAATATTCCAACAAAGCAAATAGAGGCAAAATGGTAAGTTTGGTTTTCTCTATGCAAGCACTTGGACTTATTATCGGACCCGTTGTTGCTCTCACTCTTTTGGCATCAGGCATTAGTGATGATCTTGCGTGGAGAATTATGCTAGGCCTAGGTGCATTACCGGCGTTGGGAGTTATCTATTTTAGACGTACACTTCCTGAATCACCCCGATTTTTAGCAAATGTAAAAGGGAAATATCACTTAGCAGCAAAGCACATGAATGAACTCAGCGGGGGAATAGTTCAGGCAGCAGTAAGCTCGCGTCATAAAGTAATACATTCCTTTAAATCATTTATTACCAAACCTAGAAATTTAGTACTATTATTTGGAACAGCAGGCTCTTGGTTTTTGCTGGACTATGCATATTATGGGAATACCATTTCAACACCATTAGTACTCAAAACAGTTGCGCCTAATGCATCACTTATTCAATCGGCTGCATGGAGTCTTATTATCTTTACTGTTGCTGCTGCACCAGGCTATGTTGCATCATTTAGTCTTATCGATAGAATTGGTCATAAAAGATTGCAGTGGGTTGGATTTATCGTTATGGGAATTTGCTTTTCCCTTATCGGACTTATTCCAGAAATAGTGCATAGTGTATTACCTTTCCTATTCTTATATGGTCTTAGTTATTTCTTTACCGAATTCGGTCCAAATGTAACCACATTTGTCATCCCCACAGAGGTTTTTACTGTAAACGGTCGAACAACAGGACATGGTATTTCTGCCGGCATTGGAAAAGTGGGAGCATTTATTGGCGTCTTCACATTTCCTCTTTTGAATACACATCTTGGTCTTGCAGGAACATTACTTCTCTCCGGAGGATTTTCATTTGCCGGAGCCCTTCTTACTATGATTTTACCAGAAGTAGCCGGAAAAAGTTTAGAAGAGGCAAATGAAGAAGTAACTAGTCATCCTACAGGAAAACTTGCATATATCTCTGCAAAATAATCTCTAAGCTTGATTATTCGAACCGCTTTAGCTTAAAAATTTGGGAAGATATGTGGACCTTTAGACTTTAGCCTTGGGTGGACGATGAGGGGCTCGAACCCCCGACATTCGCAGTGTAAATGCGACGCTCTACCAACTGAGCTAATCGTCCAGCAGTGTATATTCTACCAAAGATAGTCAAAACTTGAAAGGAATATTAAAATCATATCTCTTGCTCTAAAAATCCAATAAATGAGGACGCAGGACTTGTAGCACTTGGAACATGATCACCCAAAACAACTTTTCTTGTTCTTCCATTTGGCAGGCTTATTCTAATAGCATCATCAACTTGTAAAATACGACTTTTTATACCTTGAACATCTGTTCCGGCAAATTCTGTTGCAGCTGGATCAGTAAAAACTTGTGCTATCCTAGCGCCCCTTGGTACGAAAAATCTAGCTCTTGTCCCAATAGTTGCATTTAGTCCCATTTCAAGGTCTGGCATACTGTCTCCTGCTATGAGAACTTCAAACGATCTTCTATCTACTTTAACAGCAGCGCAAAGTTGATCAATTACATAATCTACAGATGACGCTTTTGTTCCATTTTGAGGAGTAAGATATAATGCAAATCTTCCTGAATTTGGATTGCTTTCATCGGTTATTTGCATATTTGCAATTTCTCTTTGCAAAGCAGTACTGAGTGTTGACTTATTGTCGTACAAAACTTTTAATCTACGTTGGAATTCATTTTTCCTTTGTGAAGCAGACAAGTCTCCATCTGATGTGAATTCGATACGTATTCTATTATCATGAGGATAAACATAGGAATCTCCATTGTCATAATTTTGCGGACTTTCTATATATGAAAGGTTAAATAAAGCTTTGTCTGGATCTATCAACCGTAGAAGTTCTAATGTATTTGACCTCCACTCCGAGTTTGTATGGAGAACGTTTCTTTCAAAAATTCTATCTTTGAAATATCCTCCAGACCTTTCTTTTGTAAGAATGTCTGTTCCTGTAGAAGATATAATGATGTCCGGATTAAATAATGCCGCTTCGTTTTCTAACGAATCTGCAAAACCGACAACTCGCCTACCTTCTACTTTTGCAAGTTTTGGTTTTGGTCTGTTAAAGTTATAACGAGTTTCTCCATAGGCATCTTCACTCATAACCATTTCTGAAGACCTAGAAGTTGTAAAGACAATAATGTAACCTTGTTCTTCCAAAAGTTGGCGCAGTCTTCTTTGTTCGTCTGGAGTTCCAGATATTGTATCGTCTATGTCCAAAAATGCCACCCTAAGAGGCTGTCCTTCTTCTTTTGCAGCCTTTAACTTTGATATTGCAACGTTATCATGCATAATATCTCTTTCTGGGGAAAATCCAGGAGGAACTAAACGACCAAACGAAAGCAAACCTCTTTCTTGTAAAACAGCTTCCAAGACTTCTATTGAGCCTCGGTATGATTGCATATTTGAAATTGCGTCATTAATTGAAGCAGTGTACAAACCATAGAGAAAATCATTATCTCGGGCTTTGAGAAATTCTCTTAATTCTTCCTTGCTATTACTTGGTCTAAGAATAGATTTTGTGACACGCTGCAACATTGCATACTGCTTTTGTGCTTCAACTACTGCACCCAGCATCTGTAAATTACTAATATGAGAATGGTTCATTTCGTTTTCTATAGCAGGATCTTTTGCTGCAGCCTCAGCATCCATTTCAACAGCGTACAAAAACCACAATGATAACAGTCCCAAATTATCAACGGTGTCTTGTATTTTTCTTTCGTTTGATCCAGTAATAACAACGTCATCTATAACAACTAAATGAGCTCCTTTAACCAATTCTTTGTCAACATAAAAAGGTTCGTTTGCTAAACTTGCTTGTCTTTCTGCTTGACTTTGTTGTCCAAAATCACCTTCAATAACATTTGGCCGTACGATTTTTATTTTATCTGTAGGTGGAAGATCTTCGAGATAGCGAAGATAATTAACCTCGTCTATAAATCCTTGTGCGATGTTATGAGAAGAGGTGGGAAGTGATTTAAATGCAGATGAGGTAACTAAGACCTTTTCATTACCAAAAATTAATTGAGGATGTTGTGTGGCAAATAAATCTGCTAGTTCAAAACCATACTCTCTAGCCACATCTACATCGCCGTATTTTGACCTACTATAACTTTCTGTGTTTAATTCTTTTCCAGCTTGGGTGATAAGCCTTCCAGCCGCATTTGGCTTAACTTGATAAAGTGATAATCTTCGTGCATCAGGCGATCTCATAAAGTGATATCCTATATTATAAATTGTTTATACTATGTCGTCAAATTAATGACAACATAATATTCTAGAAGGAATCATTTTTAAATATGATTTATGCAGATTATCTCTGGCTAGAGAAATGTGTAGCAAAAATTGACCGTCCGCTATATAATGGGCGTGCGCCATGGAAACGTCATTTAGCTTCATAGGATACAAGCTCAACAAACAAAACGGAGAGATAACGTTTAGTTATCAATTAGCGACTTCTCAAAAAACCTATACGTTTACAGAAATACTGCGTTTTCAAACAGGAAATATTATTTGGGAAAAAATTCCAGATACACTTATAGCTAATGCGCTTGACAACTTGCTCTTAATTTTAGGTATTAGCTACTGGAAACTTACTTGCTCAAAAATCGAGTTGTCATCCCTAAAACTCTCACGCGAACAGGCAATCTTTTGGGAAACTATTTATACCAAAGGTTTGGGGGAATTTTTTTATAAAAATAAAATAGACTTTGTTAATTTAATACATTTTCCATTTGAAGAAAACACAAAAACAACTGCAATTGATTACAGTTTACAGAACCGTTCCCTTCTTTTTTTTGGCGGCGGAAAAGATTCTATTGTTGCTTCCGGACTTTTAGAAAAACAAAAAAAAGACTTTACCGCAATTGTTGTAAATCCCACCAATATTCATAAAGAAACCCTGAAAATTTTGCATAAAGACAACATTTTTTTTTCAAGAATTATTGATCCGCAGATTTTTGAATTAAATAAGCAAAATGGGTTTTATAACGGCCACGTACCAGCAACAGCCATAAATGATTTTATAGGAATTTTTGCGGCAATTATTTATGACTACAAGTACATAATCTCGTCAAACGAAAAAAGCGCAAATTATGGTAACGTCGAATATTTAGGGCAGGAAATTAACCACCAATGGAGTAAGTCTGTTGAGTTTGAAAACTTATTTTCAGAATATGTTAAAACTTTTGTCTTAAAAGATATTATTTATTTCTCACTTTTAAGACCTTTATCCGAAATAAAAATTGCCGAAATATTTTCAGCAATGCCGGAATATTTTTTTTCTTTCTCAAGCTGCAATAAAAATTTTAAATTAAAAAATCCATTGGACAGCACAAAACACTGGTGCTGTGAATGCCCAAAATGTTTATTTGTTTTTATCCTCCTTTCCGCATTTTTGCCAAAAGAAAAATTAATTTCAATTTTTGGAAAAAATTTATTTACAGACGAACAACTTTTACCAATGTTAAAAGAACTTTTAGGCATGCGAAAGATAAAACCTTTTGAATGTGTTGGCACACCGGAAGAAACAATACTTGCCATGTTTTTAACAGAACAAAAAGTGGAGTATGATACCAATACGCTTATGAACTGGTTTAAAAAAGAAGCATTACCTGTTATAGAAAACCCGGAAGTATTACAAAATAAACTCTTATCTATAAATAAAACGAATAATATACCTGAAGAATTCAAAAACATTATTGCCTTATTATGAAACTCGAAGATTTAAAAGATAAAAAAATTTTAATAATTGGGTACGGGGTTGAAGGAAAAGCAACCGAAAATTTTTTAAAAAAAATTGTTCCTAATGCAACAATTGGTATTGCAGATAAAACACTGGAAGAAAGTTATTTAAAAAAACAATCACAATTTGATTTAGCAATTAAATCTCCGGGTATTCACTCGTCTTTGGTTACAATTCCATATACTACCGCAACAAACATATTTTTTGAAAATGTAAAAGGAACAACCATTGGAGTAACAGGCAGTAAAGGAAAAAGTACAACATCTTCGTTAATTTTTGCAATTTTACAAAAAGCGGGAAAAAAAGTACACCTAGTTGGCAACATTACCCATAAACTTGACGATATAGGTAAGCCAATGCTTACCGGCCTGCTATCGTCAAACACTCCCGAGGATATATGGGTATGTGAATTGTCGAGTTTTATGCTGGCAGATATTGAATATTCGCCACATATTTCTGTGTTTACCAGCTTTTTTCCGGAACACATGGATTACCATAAAAAAATAGAAAATTATTGGGAAGCAAAAGCCAGAATAATTTCTCAGGCAAAACCAACCGACTTTTTTGTGTATAATCCAGAATTTGAACAGTTAATATATCTTGCAAGAGAATCAAAAGCAAAAAATATTCCATTTATTTCAGATCTTCCGTTTTCCAAAGATAACGTTCCGCTAATTGGCGAACACAATATAGCCAACACAAAAGCCGCTGTCACTGTTACGCAAATTCTTAAAATTCCCGACAGAATAATTTCTTTGGCAGTCAAAGACTTTAAAGCTTTACCGCACAGACTTGAGAATGTTGGAACATACAATAGCATTACTTTTTATGACGATGCAATCTCAACTACACCCGAATCTGCAATTCAGGCTATAAAAGCAATAGAAAATATAGGAACAATTTTTTTAGGAGGGCAAGATAGGGGATTTGATTTTAAAAATCTTGCTAGAGTGATTGTTGATGAAGATATTCAAAATATGGTGTTATTCCCAGAGACAGGAGAAAAAATTTTTGCGGAAATTCAAAAAATAAGTAAAACACAATTCAATGTATTAAACACAACGGATATGAAAGAGGCTGTAGAGTTTGCTTTTATAAACACTCCTAAAGGAACAGCGTGTATTTTATCAACCGCCTCCCCAAGTTTTTCTGTTTGGAAAAATTTTGAAGAAAAAGGGAATTTGTTTAAAAAATGGGTAAGAGAACTAGGAAAATAAATATTATATTCTAAATAAAATAGGTAAAGAATAGATAGTAAGGAAATGACTATGGGAATGTTTATGTTTCTAAAACATTTATAGATATATTTAAACTTCCATTACAAGTCAGATAGCTCAAGGTATATATGACGGATGAATTATTACTACTTGACATCTCATTTATCATATGATATTATCTTCATATGATGTATACTTCATTTGACGATTTTTTCACCGTTCTTGGTAATAATCAAAGAGTAAAAATTCTTCAATTCCTCAACCAGGAAGGACCAAAAGGTGTATCAGATATTAGTACAAAACTAAAAATTGAACAGTCGGCAGTGTCTCACTGTATGAAAAAACTGTTGCAATGTCATTTTGTTGAGGTAAAACGAGTTGGGAAAGAGCGAATCTATTCTATTAATGAAGACACAATGAAACCGCTATTTGAATTAATACGAAAACATGTTGAAAAATACTGCGTTAATGGATGCGTTCACTGGGAGTAAAAATTATGCCAATTTATACTATAAAATTATTAAAGAAAGAAGATATTGCTGAAGGCACAATGGCTTTCCATTTTGAAAAGCCAGAAGGCTTTGCATTTAAGGCAGGGCAGTTTGCTGACTATACGCTTCTGAATCCTTCTCAAACGGATGAGGAAGGTAATGTGCGAGGATTTTCCTTAGCATCTGCTCCATTTGAAAATGATTTAATGAGTGCGACTCGCATGCGAGACACAGCTTTCAAAAGAGTTTTGAAGGATTTGCCTATTGGGACAGAGATAAAGCTGGATGCTCCATATGGTAGCTTTACGCTGCACAAAACAGAAACAACTCCCGCTGTATTTCTCACAGGCGGTATTGGCATTACTCCTGTCAGAAGTATCATTGCTCAGGCAACCAAGGATAAGCTTCCTCACAAGATTACTCTTTTCTATTCCAATAAAACACCAAAAGATACGGCATTTCTGAATGATTTAGAAACTTTTGCCAAAGAAAATCCTAACTTCACGTTTGTTCCTGTCATGACCCGGACAATACTCAATGAGTGGAATGGTGAGACAGGTCATATTACTTCAGATATTTTGAAAAAATATGTTCCAGATTTAATTTCCCCTATTTATTATCTTTCAGGTCCTGCCAGTATGGTAGCAACAATGCGACAAATTCTAACAGAGGCACAGGTAAATGAAGACAATATCAGAACAGAAGAATTTTCAGGATATTAATTGGTTATGCAAAAAATTGTGTTAGCTTTTTCAGGGAGCCTTCGAACAGAGTCTTTCAGCACAAAGCTGGTTAGAGCTTTTGGTGAATTGGCACCAGAAGAAATTGATTTTCGCATAGCTGATATTAGCAAACTTCCAATTTATAACCAGGATGACGAGCTACCTGAACCAAACTTTCTCTTAGAATTGAAAGCCCAATTAAAACCAGCACATGCAGTTTTGCTCGTAACTCCTGAGTATAATCGTTCTATTCCGCCAGTACTTAAAAATGCACTTGATTGGGTGTCACGTCCCCAAGTACCACCGGGCGCAGGACCTTGGGCAGGAAAAGCTACTGCTGTTGCAGGTGTTTCTCCTTATTCACTTGGCGGCGTAAGTGCTGTATTTCATTTGAGACAAGTTTTAACATTTTTAAACATGCCTGTTATGCAACAGCCTGAATTTTATCTGACATTTGCAGGAGAAAAGTTTGACAAACGAGGTAAATTAATAGATCAGAATACCAAAGAACACATCGGTAAATTTTGGACAGCATTTGTTCCATTTATAGAACGTGAGGATCAAAGTACAAAGGTAAAACGATTAATACAATACACAAGTACTGAAAGTTAATTATGAATATCGCGATTAAACGTATTTATGAAACACCGAGCAAAGAGGATGGAAAACGTATCCTCATCGATAGGCTCTGGCCACGGGGTTTAACAAAAGAGAAAGCAAAAATTGATCTGTGGTTAAAAGAAATTTCACCTTCGACAACACTACGGAAGTGGTTTGGTCATGACGTAGCAAAATGGGCTGAGTTTAAAAAACGATACATAGCAGAGATAAAGAATAATACAGAATCCCTGAATCAATTAGTAGAGCAGATCAAAAAAGGAAAAGTAACGTTAATCTATGGAGCAAAAGATGAAGAACATAATGATGCAGTGGTATTGAAATTATACTTGGAGAAAAAATAGAGAATATGGTTTATGAAGAACAGTTTACTCTTTCAGTTATTTCACCATTCCGCCTAGATTTGACTGTATGGGCACTCCGAAGAAGGCAGAAAAACCTCATTGACCGGTGGAGCGGAAAAGAATATATAAGAGTATTTGTTGTAGGTAAAAATGCCGTACAAGTTACTATTGAACAAAAAAGTGAAACTGAACTTTTCGTAATTGTAAGATACGCAAGTAAGATACCGGAATTACAAAAGGTAGTAACAAATATGCTAATAATGATGCTTGGAACAGATAAAAACCTTGAAGAATTTTACAAACTTGCAGCGCAAGACAAATATCTAAAACATTTATCTTCTTCTTTTAAAGGAGTCAAACCTCCCCGTTTTCCAACAATTTTTGAGGGACTTGTAAATGCAATTGCCTGTCAACAAGTAACGCTTGATCTAGGTATTTTACTTTTGAACAGATTGTCCGAAAACTTCGGAAAAAAGTATGCAGGCCAATATTCCTTTCCACGTCCTGAAGACTTAACAGATTTAACAGAAAAAGAGCTGAAAGGTTTAGGATTCAGTTATCAAAAAGCACGAGCAATTATTTCTCTCGCAAAAGAAATAGTTGGAAAGAATATCACGTTTAACAACATTGAAAATATGTCTAATACAGAAATTGTCAGTTACCTTTTGAAAATCCGAGGCATTGGAAGATGGAGCGCAGAATATGTACTTTTAAGGGGACTTGGAAGAATAGATATTTTCCCGGGAGACGACGTTGGAGCACAAAAAAATCTTATGTTACTTACTGGTCTGTCCAAACGGCCTGATTATGAAGAAATTAAAAAAATTACAAAACGATGGAATCCATATGCTGGTCTTGTTTACTTTCATTTATTGCTTGATAAATTGCATAAGAAAAAATTTTTATGAAGATGGGACTTGGCGATTGTGTCATTATTCCTGATGGGAGAATAGGAAGAATTCGTGATATAACCAATAAACAGATGCGTGTTCGCGTTATGCGTATCACGAGTCATACTCATCAATTTCTATGGTTTATTCCTTCAGAATTACGAATTACTTCCTGTCCCAAAGGATGGATGAGTCCTGATGGGTACAGTAGATATTTGAAAATTACACTTGCAAAAATGAAACAAAAGGAAAAAGAAAGGCTTAAATAATACAAATATGAATGCTTAAGGCAAAGTAACTAGCACCCAATAGAGATAGTTATTGTAAAGCGGAAAAGACTACTTAAAAGTTGATACTTAATAATAATTATGAATTAGGTATCATACCGAGTATTTTGGGAAAAGATAAAAAAGATAGTGAAATAGTAAATAAAGCAAAATTTTTTAGTACACATTAATTTTATTATGAAGCATTTATTAAAACAAACGTTCATTGCCCTGTCGTCGATAATTTTCTTATTTTTATCAGGAATTTATTCTCTTGCAGATGCACATGAGATATACGTACTCAGTAAGCAGAAATTTTCTCAAGGATTGCACGCTCCAGCAATTGATACGTTGCAAGCGCTTGGTAAACCAGCAAATTTACAATTTACAGTTATGCTAATCCTTATTGTCCTTGTGGTGCTGTCTATACTTTTCTTCTTTCGTTACACAAAGCTTGGTCAAAAAGTAAACAAACAACTGCAACAACTTTCGCAGATAGGACTTCTTGCTATTCGATTGGCTTTGGGTGTTGCGTTTTTGTATGCTGCGTCATCTAATACAATTTTTGGCCCTGAACTATCATTGAATAGTTTACCTTTTCATCAGATTCTGCCATACGCGGAATATCTCATCGGTATCCTTCTCGTTTGTGGATTATTTACAGAAATTGCAGCCACTTTAGCTTTTATTTTGTATTTCTTTGCTGTCTTCGCATATGGGACATATCTTCTGACATATATTAACTATCTTGGAGAAATTGCTACACTTATTCTATTTGGCTCCCGGTTTTTATCTTTTGACACCCTCATATTTGGTAAATTGAAAAGATTTCCAAAATTAAGAGCATATGAAAATACAATAATTCGGGTATGCTATGGAGGGGCTTTGTTATACGCCGCGATCTATATAAAAGTAATTCATGCGCAAATTCCTCTTGATGTTATTTATCAGTATCATCTTAATCAAATTCACTGGTTGTTTCCAAATGATCCTATCTTGATTGTTTTAGGAGCAGCGATTGTTGAAATTGTTATTGCTGTATTCATTATCGTTGGGTTTAGTACGAGGTTTACCAATTTGATTCTTATGTTCTATCTAACCTTATCAATTTTATTCTTTAAAGAAACAGTTTGGCCTCATTATATGCTATATGGTATTTCTTTTAGCCTGTTTTTTAATGGTGGAGGGAAACTTTCCATAGACGAGATACTGACAAAACATTTATCAAGAAAAAAAGTTGATATAAATAGCTAAGACGTTGAGATTAATTGTGAATGCACAAATTACGCGAGTATTTTTTACTCTAACCCACTTTTCTCTTTCAGC
This sequence comes from Candidatus Microgenomates bacterium, assembly GCA_025451195.1. Classification (GTDB taxonomy): domain Bacteria; phylum Patescibacteriota; class Microgenomatia; order Levybacterales; family UBA12049; genus JANWKV01. The sequence continues at coordinate 24,427 of JANWKV010000002.1, forward strand.
GTGTCTAAGCTTTTAGATTGTAGTGCGGTATGATACGGACAAAAATCTCCTTTATATTTTTTGGCAAATATAAGGATAATGCTGATTGCCATGAGATTTGCAATTTGTAGTACAAAAATAACCATAGCCATAATACTGATGGCATAGAGCAAAATACAAATAGAGGAAATGATCCAAATAACATACATTTTTATACTAATTCCGGCAGAACAGCGTTCTTTGAGTAAATGCCTTATTTGAGGAAAATATGCATAAATTGATAGAAATGTACCAACATAGCCAATGAGTTGCAAGACAAAAGACATAAGGATATATAGTATAGCATTGTAAAATTTTTATATTGAAAGGAGGTGAAATAAATAATGGATAATGATCAAAAAAAATGTGAGTGCGGATGTGGATGCTGCGGTAAGGGGGGTATGCACGCAATGATGATGGATTGCTGCATGGAGCATAAAATGTCTAAGGAGCACTTAGAAGCAAAAAAGAAAATGCTTGAAGAAAAGCTTAAGTGGGTTGAAGAAGAATTGGGAAAGAAATAGGGTAATCAACTCAACTTGGTACAGGCTATAGCTCTAGGATTAAGCTATAGCCTGTTTAGTAAGCCGTAAGTGTCCTCATTTATCTTATTTAGATTCGAGATGAAATAAAGCTATAAGGATAATATGTGCCAGATCGGTATACTCAGGGGACAGTGAATAAAACGAGTTCAAACCCTCTACTCTCAGGAATAATCTGACTCAAATGTTAAAACATAAAATTTGGATTGAACCTGAAAATCTATAGAATTGAAGCTATAATTAAGAAAGAGATAAGAAAAGACAGAAAGTCCTTGTTGGTGCGGA
>JANWKV010000003.1 GCA_025451195.1 Candidatus Microgenomates bacterium
TACGGATACTGTTTTTAGGCAGGTTGTAATAGGTTGCGGCAGGCCGGATTTGTTTTTTACAGAATTTACCAATGTAGACGGCCTTGCTTCAATTGGCAAAAAAATTGTTGCCCAAAGACTAAAATTTGAAAAATCGGAAAAACCCATTATTGCCCAAATTTGGGGTCTAAAACCTGAAAATTATTTTTTAGAGGCCAAAAGGCTAACCGAAATGGGCTACGACGGGATAGATATCAACATGGGATGCCCGCAAAAACATGTTGTAAAAAACGGAGCATGTGCTGCACTTATGAACAACAGACCACTTGCCGAAGAAATTATACAGGCTACAAAAGAAGGAGCCGGAAATATCCCGGTTAGCGTTAAAACCAGAATAGGGTTTAAAACTATTATCATAGAGGACTGGGTAAACTTTTTGCTAGACCAAAAGATTGCAGCACTTACTTTGCACTGCCGGACAGTTTCCGAAATGAGCAAAGTACCGGCACACTGGAATGAAATTACTAAAGCTGTTGAATTAAGGAACAAAAAGAAACTGGATACTCTTATTATTGGAAATGGGGATGTTAAATCATTAAAAGATGCGAAAGAAAAGATCAAAAAATATGACCTTGATGGAATAATGATAGGCAGGGGGATTTTTGAAAACCCGTGGATATTTAATAAGTCGGTGGATATAGAAAAGATAACAATTGAACAAAGAAAAGATCTTTTACTCAAACATCTTGACCTTTGGGAAAGAACATGGGGAAAAGAAAAAAATTTTCAGATTTTAAAAAAATATTTCAAAATTTATATTTCCGTTTTTCCCGGAGCACAGGATTTACGGATAAAACTTATGGAAACAAAAACCCCAAGAGAAGTTAAACAAATTCTTTCAAATTATTGATTTCCTGACTACTTTTAAGTATTATACAGTTGAATGTCTGTTGTCCCATTTATAAATTCTCTTGATATTACTTTTTTAACTCAAGAATTAGCAAAATCAAAATACGAACCTGGTCTTGGCGTAAGAAAGGTAGACCTTGGAAATACAACTCTTGGCAATGTACCGGTCAGTTTAATTCTCATCCAACTTGATCCAGGAAAAGAGTTAAAACCGCATCTACATGAAACAGAAGGAGGCGAAATCTGGCTACCCATGACAAAGGGAATTGTGCAGTTTGGAAAAGCGCAAAAAGAGCTATCTGGACAGTACAAAACAAATGAAAAACAAGAAATAATTGCAGATTGGGAAAATCCGATTGAGCTAACACCATTTAAAGCTCTAGAGGCGCCAATTGGCATTCCACACTATTTGCTGGCTTTGAGTTTACCCCTTATTGTTGCTTGTTTCTTGCCCGTAAGCCACCCAACTACTGATATAAAACTTACAACACACCCAAAATAATAATTCAGAATTTAAGCAACTTATTGAGGTCTTTTGTGGGTTCGGTTGGCAACTTTTAGCTCCAAAATTGCACGCCTGAATTCTGCTTCGGCGATCGCAAAATCCTCGGCTGTGCGTTTTTCCTTCATTGCTTTTTCTGCCCTTCTTTTTGCCTCTTCTGCCTTAACAGCGCTAATGTCTTTACCGTGTACCGCGTAATCTGCCAAAACAGTCACTTTGTCTTTGACAATTTCTACAAAACCCCCAACAGCTACCATTCTTTCCTCTTTTCCTCCCTGTTTTATAACTATTTCCCCTTCCGCAAGCTGAGTAAAAAGAGATACGTGGCCTGGCAAAACCGCAATTTCCCCATTAACTGTAGGTATTATAATTTCTGACCCTTCTGATTCCAAAAGTGTTTTTTCAGGAGTAACAATTGTTATATGTAGAGACATAGTTTATCATTCTGGCTTGTCCAGATCTCTTAGAGATCCTGGTCGGCCTTCGGCTTATCAGGACGGCATGAAGTTCTGAACTTAAGCTCTTACTTTGATTCTTTTTTAATCTGCTTTGCTTTTTCAACTGCCTCTTCTATGCTTCCTGTCATATAAAATGCCTGCTCCGGCAAATTGTCGTGCTTGCCATCTAAAATTTCCTTAAATCCCCTTACACTGTCTTTAATTTTTACATACCTTCCCGGAGATCCTCCAAAAATTTCCGCGACAAAGAAAGGTTGAGTCAAAAATCTTTGAATTTTTCTGGCCCTTGCAACAGTTTGCTTATCTTCTGCGGACAATTCGTCCATTCCCAAAATAGCAATAATATCCTGCAAATCTTTGTAACGCTGCAAAACCTGCTGGACTCCTCTTGCAACTTCGTAATGCTCCTGACCTACAACGTTTGGGTCAACAATGCGGGAAGATGAAGTGAGTGGATCAACTGCCGGAAAAAGACCCTGGGATGCGAGACCACGGTCAAGAGTGATTGTTGCGTCCAAATGTGAAAATACTGTAGCAGGTGCCGGATCTGTATAATCATCTGCCGGTACATAAATTGCCTGAACAGATGTAATTGAGCCGTCTTTTGTACTGGTAATCCTTTCCTGAAGCGCGCCAATTTCTGATGCCAGTGTGGGCTGATAACCAACAGCAGATGGCATACGCCCTAAAAGTGCTGAAACTTCTGACCCGGCCTGGGTAAACCTAAAAATGTTATCTATAAATAAAAGGATATCCTCATGCTTTACATCTCTAAAATATTCCGCCATGGTAAGAGCTGTTAATCCTACTCTCATCCTGTTTGTTGGCGGCTCATTCATTTGCCCATAAACCATAACGGTTTTATCCATAACTTTAGCTTCCTTCATTTCAAGCCACAAATCGTTTCCCTCCCTGCTTCTTTCTCCAACACCTGCAAAAACAGAGTGACCCTTATGCTCTGCAGCAATATTTCTGATTAGTTCTTTAACAATAACTGTCTTACCTGTACCTGCTCCTCCAAAAACACCGATTTTACCCCCTTTGGTAAATGGAGCAATAAGGTCAATGACCTTAATACCGGTCTCCAGTATTGTTGGTTTTGTTGTTTGATCGGTTAAAACCGGAGGGTTTTTGTGGATTGAATCTTTTTTAACATTTGAGGGAAGATCTTTCCCCCCATCAATAACTTCTCCTAAAACGTTAAAAATTCTACCCAGTGTTTCACTCCCTACCGGTACTTTAATTGGGGAGTGCGTACGGGTAACTTCCATCCCACGGGAAAGACCATCTGTTGTGCCAAGAGCAAGGGTTTTTACTTCGTTGTCACCGGTTACGAAAGCTACCTCTAAAACAAGCTTTCTACCTTTACCTAAATCAATTTCCAATGCCTCGTTAATCCCCGGCACCTCACCTTCAAAATGCACATCAATGACTGGCCCCTGAATTTTAATAATAATACCGGTATCTTTTTTCGCCATATTATTCCTGTTCCATAGCAACTGCGGCACTGGAAATATCTAAAATTTCTTTGGTAATCTTTTCTTGCCTTGCCTTATTATATAAGAGTTGGAGCTCCCATACAATATCTTTTGCATTATTTGTAGCATTTTGCATGGCAATCATACGAGCTGCATTTTCGGACGCATAACTTTCCAAAAAATGCTGGAATAAGGTCATTTCTATATATCTTTTTAAAAGTTCCGGCAAAAGTTCCTGTTGGGAGGGCTCAAACAGAGTGTCTGTTGCGTTTTTTATTTCTTTAACAGACTTTGAATCTTTTGTCTGATTTAAATTTTGACTTTCTTCAAGCTGGACAGGCAAAAGATTTGTTATTTTTGTTGTTTGGGAAAAAACAGAATTAAAATGCGTGGTAATAAGTTTTACGCTATCGACTTTTTTACTTAAGAAATTGTCATTAATAATTGCCACAACCGGCAAAACTTGACCAAATGTCGGCAGGGTTGTCCCGAAAGGAAAAGATGCAAGCAGATTTTTATGGGCAGAAGCAACAGGCACTTCTATTTTTTTGCCGACTGTTAGAAAAACCGATTTTTCATCTTTGCGCAGTTTAAAATACTCCCTGATTAAATTTGTAACTAAACCCCCGCACAAACCTTTGTCTGGAGAAATAATAACGTAAAGCGTTTTACCTGAAGTTGTACCTTTTTGCATGTAAGGATGCAGCTCAGATGCATCCTCTGAGGATTTAGGTGCCAAGCTTCGCGCAATTTCCATAAGTTTATTTACATAAGGCCTACTGGTAAGGGCTGCCTGCTGGGACCTTTTTAATTTGCTTGCCGCAATCATTTGCATTGCACGCGTTGTTTTGGAAACATTCTGGGCTGTTTTAATTCTTCTTCGAAGTGAAAGGGTATTTGCCATAAAAACTTATTAACTGAACGTCTTTTTAAACGCTTCAGTTATTTTTTTTAATGCTTTTGTTACGTCTTCCGTTGGCTTTTGACCATTACTTAAAGTCTCTATTAATTTTTTATCATGTGTTTTAACATACGCGTGGTATTCTTTTTCAAACTTAAGGATGTCAGATGGCTCTACATCGTCTGCATATCCGTTTGTTATAGCCCAAATACTAAGGATCTCAAATGCCTCAGGAAGAGGCTGGTACTGAGGTTGTTTTAATACTTCCGTAAGTCTTTTACCTCTTTCAAGCTGGGCGAGTGTCGCGGCGTCAAGTTCCGACCCAAACTGTGCAAAAACAGCTAATTCTTTATATTGAGCGAGCTCTAGTTTGATTCTGCCTGAAACTGCTTTCATGGCTCCGGTTTGGGCTGCTCCGCCAACACGGGAAACAGACAAACCAACGTCAATTGCCGGCCTAATACCGCTGTTAAACAAATCGCTTTTTAGAAAAATCTGACCGTCGGTAATAGAGATAACATTGGTTGGAATATATGCAGAAATATCATCTGCCTGAGTTTCAATAACAGGAAGGGCCGTAATTGAGCCTCCGCCAAATTCCTTATTAAGCCTTACTGCCCTCTCCAGTAGTCTTGAGTGGAGATAAAAAACATCGCCAGGATATGCCTCACGCCCCGCAGGCCTTTTTAAAACCAAAGATATTTGTCTGTAAGCCCATGCATGTTTTGTTAAATCGTCATAAACAATAAGGACATCTTCACCTTTTTCCATAAAGTATTCGGCAATCGCAACACCTGCGTAGGGTGCCAAATATTGCAAAGAGACCTGATCTGCAGCGCTTGCTGCAACAATAATTGTATAATCGAGTGCGCCTGTTTCTTTTAATTTTTCAACAACCTGGGCAACTGTTGACTGTTTTTGCCCAATTGCAACATATATACATATAACTTTTTTTAGCTTACCGGCAGAGATGCCTTTTTTTGCTTGGTCGTTATTTGTTTTTTGGTTAATTATTGAATCAATTGCAATTGCTGTTTTTCCAAGACCCCTGTCTCCGATAATAAGCTCACGCTGACCCCTTCCAATTGGGAAAAGTGAATCTATAGCTTTGATTCCGGTTTTTAAAGGAGTGTCAACAGGCTGGCGGGCAATAACACCTGCCGCAATTTTTTCCAAAGGCATTGCTTTACCTTTTTTAACAGCCGGTTTTCCATCTAGCGGAACGCCTACAGGATTGATAACTCTACCAAGTAAGTCTTCATGCGCCATGACCGTTAGAATTTTTCCGGTTGTTTTAACAGTATCACCTTCTGTAAGTTTTGTGGATTTTCCCAAAAGAACAATTGATACAGAATCTTCATCCAGATTAAGAATAAGCCCTGGAGTACCGTCATCAAACAGCACTTCTTCACCCATTAAAGCCTTGGAAAGTCCCGACGCAACAACAATGTTATCTGTAATTTTTTCTACAACTCCGATATTTTGTTGCTTTGGATTGCTTTCAAAGCCAGAAAGCTTTTTTTCCAGTTTTTTAATTATTTCTTCACTCTTCATCATATTGGTTTTCCAGATCCATTAAAAAATCTTCAAGCCTGTTTTTTAATGAAAAATCGTAGACCATGTCGTCTGCTATGATTTTCCCGCCCAAGAGAAGCAACTTATCTTCTGATACAGTTATTGATTTACCGGGAAATAAATCAAAGAAGATTCTTTTAGAGGAATTATACACTGCCGCTTGTGGCAGTGCAATATTTACGGTTGATTTTTTTTCCTGCAATTTAAGTGCTCTTACATAAGATTTAAGATCTTTTCGTTTTAAAAGTGAGGCTATTTTAGTCACTTTTTTGTCATCAAGTTTTTCCTTTGTGTAACTGGCACATACAAGTTGTAATATCTGTTTTCTTGTCATAGAATTAATTTCTGTTAATTTTCAACTTCTTGGAAACCCTCTCAACTGCTTCTTTTTGCTCTTTTTCAGAAAAAATATCTTTTACCGACTTTTCAAGCATTTCTACTGCAAGTTTGGCAGAATTCAGTGCCAAACGCTTTTCCATTTCCACAGATTCTTTATCCAACTGCGAATGTGCGTCTTTTAACATTTGCTCAACCTGGCCTTTAGTATCTTCTTTTGCATCTAACAGCATTTGGTCTGCCTGGGATTTAGCATCCAGAAGTATTTGCTGTGCCTGATTTTGTGCTTTTTTTAATATCTTTTTTTCTTCCTCCAATGCTTTTTCCAAAGAAAGTTTACCTTCTTCTGCACTTTTAAGACCATCTGCTATTTCTTTTCTTCTCTTCTCAAGCATTTGGAAAACAGGTTTATAAGCAAACTTTTTCAAAAGAAAAAGCAAGATTAAAAAATTTATAACCTGTGCGATTAGAAGCACGGGGTTAATTCCAAAATTTTTAATAATTTCCATATTTAAATAAATTCAAAGCTCAAAATGCAAAGTTAAAAGTCAAGGAATATTTATCTATAAATAAAGTACCTTAACTTTTAATTTTTAACCTTAAACTTTTAACTTAAACTACTTGCCAAAGGCAAGAATAAGTGCGTAAATAGCAATAGCTTCAGCAAAAGCCATAGCCAAAAGCATTGCAGGTAAAACTTTTCCCGAGCTTTCGGGATTTCGTCCCAATGCTTCCATAGCTTTGGCTCCAATAAGTCCAATACCAATACCTGGCCCGAGTGCTCCAATAGCAATAATAATTCCTCCGCTAATATGTAGATCCATTATTTATGCTCACCTCCTTCAGATTCACTAGACTCGTGATGCGGTGTTGTAATAATTGCCATTGCAACCATAGTTAACATAGAAAAAACCAAAGCCTGGACAAATCCAACTATAACTTCCAGCATCAAAAAAGGCAAGGGAAGTAAAAATGCAAACATGCTGGAAATTGTTGATAAGAGCACTTCACCGGCAAATATATTACCAAAAAGTCTGAAGGAAAGCGAGATTATACTTGTAAAAATACCCACAAACTCCAAAATTCCAACAAATAAGTTAATCGGATTCCATGACACATACCTACTTACATATTCTTTTAGACCAACCGTAGCTATCCCCATACCCTGGGTTACAAAAACAGACAAAATTGCCAAACCAGCTGTTGTATTAATATCTGATGTTGCCGCCCTAAGATAGGGCACCAATTCACCGTTTCTGTAAAACCCTATTGTCCCAAACCCCGGGATTAAACCGCTCCAGTTGGAAAGAAAAATAAAAACAAAAAAACTCATAAACCAAGGGAAAATTTTGCCCGCATGTTTTGGGGTAATGTTTGTAGTTAGATTATAAAATCCGTCTATTGCATACTCGGCAATGTTTTGGAAAACACCCGGCACCATAGATAATTTTCTGAGAGAAAATATGCCCCAAATTAAAAGTGCGTCAACAATAATTGTGTCCAGAAGACTGTTTGTAATTGGTACTTGCCCTATTTGTAAAATAGTTTCTGCAGAAAACGCAGCCATAAGTTAGATTTTACATAAAATCTGAGCGTAGCGCAAGAAGAAAATCTAGGATGATTGTTTTGGTTTTTTGATGGATTGCACCAGGATTATTGGTTTTTCGTTTTTCATATCCACTTTACCCTCAACAACTACTACGCTGTCTTTTGCCAGGAAATCTTTAAATATTTCAAATGTTTTTGGAAAAAGAATACATTCTACACTCATACCCTTTTCATCACCTATGCTAAAAAACGCCATCTCTGCATTACTTTTTTTAGTAAATATGCGTTTTACAGATTCAATAATACCACCAACTGTTACAATTGCCCCGTCTCCGCCTTCTGTTAACATGTCGAGTTCGTGTGTAATTATAGATTTTATAAATGCTAAATATTGTGCCTGCGGATGGGCTGTTAAATAAATTCCTAAAAATTCTTTTTCGAATGCCAGTTTTTCATTGTCTGTAAAATCTTCCAAATCGTCAAAATACGAATTTGCTTTTTGAGGCATTACCTCTTCTTCATCGCCAAAAAGTGATGCTTGTCCTTCCTGTTTTTGTTTTTTAATTTTATTTGCCCTCTCCGTAATTTCTAAAAAACTTGCCAGTAGCATTGCCCTTTTGCCAAACATATCCATAGCTCCTGCTTTTATTAAGCTTTCCAGTGTTTTTTTGTTAACTGCCGCACCACTAAGTCTTGTACAAAAATCTTCCAGAGATAAATAATTGCCTTTTTTTCGCTCCAACAAAATCATAGAAATTGCCGCTTCTCCGACATTTTTAATAGCTGACAAACCAAAGCGGATTTTCTCGTTGTTTTCTATCTGGAATTCGTTTTCGGATTTGTTAATATCGGGTGGAAGTAGAGTAATATGGATACGTTTGCACTCGGCAACGGCCTGGGCGATTTTTTCATCCTTTGCAGGCCCTGTTGTCCCGCGGGATTCGGCAGTAAGAAGGGCTGTCATAAACTCAACCGGATAATTTGCCTTTAAATATGCTGTCCGGTATGCAATTGTTGCGTAACACGCAGCATGGGCTTTGTTAAATCCGTATCCTGCAAACGGGGCAATAAGCTCGTACAGACTGTCTGCTTTTTTTTGGGGTAGTCCGTTTTGCACTGCGCCGCGCAAGAACATATCCTTTTGTTTTTTCATTTCAGATGGAATTTTTTTACCCATGGCTTTTCTAAATTTGTCTGCATCAAGCCAACTGTAGCCGGCTATGACAATTGTTGTAAGCAAAACATCATCCTGGTATACAAGCATTCCGTATGAAGTAGATAGGGCGTCTGTTAATCTTGGGTCAGGGTAGCTAATTCTGGATGGGTTGTGTTTTCTGGCAATAAATTCAGGAATATTCGCCATAGGACCCGGACGGTAGAGTGCAACCATTGCCATTAAGTCAAAGATGCTTGATGGTTTTAATTCTTTAATATAACGCCGCATTCCGGGCGATTCAAGCTGGAAAATGCCGGTTGTTTCGGCGCTTGATAAAAGTTTGTATGTTTTTTCATCATTAAGAGGCACTTTGGAAACATCAAGCTCCACATTTCTGTTTTGTTTGATAAATTTTAAAGATTCTTCGATAATCGTTAAGTTCCTAAGCCCCAGAAAATCCATTTTTAAAAGCCCGACTCCGTCTTCTCCGACTGTGTACATATCGTATTGGGTAACAACTTTGTCTCCGTTTGGCTCACGTTGCAGGGGCACATATTCTGTTAAGGGTTTATCTGCAATAACAACTCCTGCCGCGTGGACCGACGCATGCCTCACAACACCTTCTATTTTTTTTGCCAAATCCAAAAGGCGTTTTGTTTCGGGCTCTGTGTCGTATGCATGTTTTAAATCATAACTTTGGGAAAGTGCGTTATCTATTGTCATTGCATGCCCCTGCCAGCCGGGTGGAATCATTTTAGAAATTCTGTCCGGACCGCTATAAGGCATTCCCAAAGCGCGGCCTGTATCGCGCACCGAACCCCGAGCTTCCATGGTACCAAAGGTAATGATTTGGGCAACTTTATCTTCTCCGTATTTTTCCGTAACATATTGGATGACTTCATCACGCCTGGTATCTGCAAAATCCAAGTCAATATCCGGTGCCGATGGCCTTTGAGGATTTAAAAAACGCTCAAAAGGAAGCTTGAAGAAAAATGGGTCTATGTCGGTAATTGAAAGCGTATAGGAAACAACCGATCCTGCTGCCGACCCCCTGCCCGGCCCTACACTAATCCCATGGCCTTTTGCCCAATTAACAAAGTCTGCAACTGTTAAAAAATAAGTTTCGTATGCTTTTTTTAAAATAACAGACAATTCATAATCTACCCTCTCCCGTATTTCAGGAGTTATTTCTTTGTACCGCATTTTTAAACCTTCCTCTACCCTTTCTTTTAGATAATCTGCCGATGATTTGCCATTTGGAACTGCAAATTTAGGCATTATCCATTTACCAAGAGTTAGCTCAATACTGCACATGTCGGCAATTTTTACAGAATTTTCTATAGCTTGAGGCGTCTGGATAAAAAGTCCTGTCATTTCATCTTGGGATTTCATGTAGAAATCCGGGGATCCAATCATAGACATTTTTCTGTCTTTTTGGGTAATTGTTGTTTGGGTCTGGATACAAAGAAGTATTTCCTGTGCCTCGGCGTCTCCTTTATTTGTGTAATGGTTATCATTTGTTGCAACAAGGGGTATTCCCATTTTTTGGGAAAGGCTAATTAGTTTTGGGTTTAAAACTTCCTGGGGTGGAACGTTTATGTGTTTTTGAATTTCCAGATAAAAATGGTCTGGCCCAAAGATATCACTAAGGGCTTTTGCTCTTCTTTCCGCTTCTTTTTCCTGATTTTGTAAGAGCGCATCAGAAACGTATCCGTTTACACACGCGCTTAGACAAATTAAACCTTCATGATGCTCTTTTAATAACTCCAGGTCTGTTCGGGGTTTGTAATAATATCCTTCCAAGTGTGCCCTGGAAACTATCTTCATTAAATTTTTATAACCTGTTATGTTTTCTGAAAGTAGAATAAGGTGGTTGTATTCGTTATCTACCCCTGCTTCCTTGTCAAAGCGCGATCTTTTTGCAACATAAATTTCACAACCGATTATTGGTTTTATGCCTGCCTCCAAGCATGCTTTGTAAAAATAAATTGCTCCATACATTGAACCGTGGTCGGTAATGGCAAGTGCTTTCATCCCCAAATCTTTGGCACGTTTTACCATAGCCTTAACTTTTGATAATCCGTCTAAAAGGGAAAATTCCGTATGGTTATGAAGGTGTACAAAATCAGACATAATTAAATTCCGGTCAAGCCGAAACGACCCGCTTTACTACGGATTCTTATTTCAATAACTTTTCAAGTTCTGCTTTTACTTTATCAGCTTTTTCTTTACCTTTCAATTCCCTCATGCTTTGTCCTACCAAAAACATTATTGCGTTTGTTTTACCAGCCTTATAATCGTCTACCGATTTTTGGTTGCTTTCCAAAACGGTCTTCAAGACTTTTTCCAATTCTTCACCTGTCACACCGCTAACAGATTGTGCTGAAACAATTTGCTTTACCAAGGTTGCAGGCAAAATTTTATCAATGTTAATTTTTTTATTAATTATCCAATTTGCTATGTCTTTACTCGAGATTGCCGGATCTATTTTTACTGCCTCTTCAAAATAATCAGCAGTTGCTTTGTCTCTGATTAGCTGTTCTGAGTTATATTCGGAAAGATTATATCCTTTTATAAACCTTATAAATTTTTCCTCAGGCAATTCCGGCATCTTATTTCTTAAATTTTCAATATCTGGTTCTTTCCATCTTATTGGAGGAATGTCTGGATCCGGGAAATATCTGTAATCGTTTGCTTCTTCTTTAACCCTCTGACTGATTGTTTTTTTCCTGTCTTCATTCCACCCTCTTGTTTCCTGCAAGGGTGTTTCCCCGCTTTCCAGAATTTCGGTCTGGCGTTTTATTTCGAAATTTATTGCGTCCTCAACAAAATTAAATGAATTGATATTTTTAACTTCAACCTTATATTTTGGAAGACCCTTAGAACCATTTGGTCTTAAGGAAATGTTTGGCTCAAGCCTCATTTCGCCTTTTTCCATGTCCGCATCGGATACGTCTAGATACCTAACGATCTGCTGTAATTTTTGTAAATATTCTTTTACTTCTTTCGCGTCTGTAAAGTCAGGCTCTGTAACAATTTCTACAAGCGGTACGCTGCTGCGGTTAAAATCAATAAGACTTACTCTTTCCCCGTTTATTGTTTCGTGTAAAAGCTTTCCCGTATCTTCTTCCATATGGGCCCTTGTAATTCCAATCATTTTCCCCGAAGAAAGTTTAATTGAACCTTTGACTGCAAACGGTTCGTCGTATTGGGAAATCTGATACCCTTTTGGCAAATCCGGGTAGAAATAATTTTTTCTATCGAACTTTGAAAATAACGGAATTTTGCAATTTAGACTCAAGCCAATCATTACACACCATTCAATTGCCTGTTTGTTTGGCACAGGCAAAGCACCTGGTAAACCTAAACAGACAGGGCATGTGTGGGAATTTGGTTTTTGCCCAAAATAATCGGCAGAACAGCTGCAAAACATTTTTGACTTAGTTTTCAATTCTACGTGAACTTCTAAACCTATAACAGGAGTGTATTTCATAAATTTGGTTTCTCCTTCCAAAACTCTGTTTCTTTCTCGTAGGCGTACCCCACCTGGTAAAGTTTGTCTTCGGAAAAATGAGGGCCTAAAATCTGTATCCCAACAGGAAGCCCTTTATTAAATCCCACCGGAACAGTTAATCCCGGAATCCCCGCAATATTTGCGGTAACTGTAAAAACATCGGACAAATACATTGCCAAGGGATCGTCTGCTTTTTCTCCCAATTTCCAAGGCAGTGTCGGTGAAACCGGTGCTACAATTACGTCTACTTTTTTCCAGGCATTATTGTAATCTTCGATAACTTTTGTCCTGACCTGCATTGCTTTTTTATAATATGCATCATAATAGCCGGCGGATAAAGTAAACGTTCCGAGCATTATTCTTCTTTTTGCCTCCGGCCCGAATGTTTCTCTTGTATTTCCAAATCTTATTCCGTCAAAACGTGCAAGATTTGAAGAAACCTCTGCCGGCTGGATAATGTAATAACAGGCAATTGCGTGGGATGTGTACGGCAGTGAAACTTCTATAATTTCCGCGCCTAACTCTTCGTATTTTTTTAAAGCTTTTCTAATTGGGATTTCTATGTCTGCACTTAAACCCTTTGAAAAATATTCTTTAGGAATTCCGATTTTTATTCCTTTAACTCCCTTTTTCAGATTTGCCATGTAATCCGGAACTTTTATATTTGGCGTTGTGCCGTCTTTTTCATCTTTCCCGGCTGTTACGCTTAAATATAAAGCATTGTCCTCAACTGTTTTTGTAAAATGGCCGATTGTATCTAAAGAACTGGCCATTGCAATAATTCCATATCTGCTGACTCTTCCATAAGTTGGCTTTAATCCAACAATATTGCAAAAAGATGCCGGAAGCCTTACTGATCCGCCTGTATCTGTACCACCCGCTGCTAAAGAAAATCCAGCGGAAACACTTACAGCCGAACCGCTACTAGAGCCCCCCGGTACAAGAGTTGTATCCCATGGATTTTTAGATGGTCCGTAATCGGAGTTTTCTCCGCTTGACCCATGCGCCCATGCATCACAATTTGCTTTTCCTATAATCACCGCTCCTGCATTTTTAAGCTTACTAACGGCTGTTGCATCATAATGCGCAGTATAATTTTCCAGAACTTTAGACCCTGCAGTTGTACGAATTCCTTTTGTCATGTAAATATCTTTAAGCCCAACCGGAATTCCTAAAAGAGCACCACTTTCTCCGTTGGCAATTTTTTCATCTGCCGTCTTTGCCGCGTTTAAAGCTTTTTCTGTACAAACAGTTATATAGGCATTAAGGTTTTTATCGTATTTTTCAATTCTTTCCAGATAATATTTAGTCAATTCCACTGAAGAAATCTTTTTTTGTGATAACAGCTCTTTTGCCTTAATTATTGTTAAATCTAAATAATCCATAGTATTCTAATTTGTGCTTTACTTGATTTAGTGTCTTTCTTTCAATCCCCCAGAGATCCTTTACAATATCTTATCCTGGTCACTTAACTCTTCGTGTCTTAGACTCAAAGATATGACCGCAATTATTCATCAAGTATTGCAGGCACTTCAAAAAATCCATTGTGTTTTTTCTTTGCCTGAGAAACAACCTCATCCGCAGGCAAAGATGGAGAAGCCGTGTCTTCCCGCGTTACATCTTCAAGCCCAGTAACCTGACTTGTAGCCTGAACGTTTTCAAGCTTAACTTTGTTTAGCTCTTCTATGTAGCCTAAAATTTCTGACAACTGTTTTTCAAACTTTTTAACCTCTTCTTCTTTTAATGGAAGATTGGCAAGTTTGGCTGTGTGTTTTACATCAATTTTCATATTAGTATTATATCATCCGCCTTATTTTAGCATTCGGCTTTTCAATTCTATTCGGATACGCCTCATGCTACGATTGTCGGCAGTTTGTGAATTTTTTTATTATTTTTCAATGGATCACAAAAAAATCCCGCCTGGCGGGATGAATTTTTTGGCAACAAAAACTCCTCCCGTTTAAAGGGAATTATTTTGTTGATCTTGTGTTTTTATACTTCTCATTAAGACTGAGTATAGAATTAATACTTTTAATTGTCAACTATTCCAAGCATCTTAAGAACAGCTTCTTTTGCTTTTTGTGACATTGAGTCGTCAATTGGTAATAGAATGTTATTTATTTGCCCTAAGGAAAGCGAAGGGTATTTTTTTTCTAAGGCTTTTTCAATTAGCCAGTCCGCAATCTCCGGATTTTTGGGTAAAATCGGGCCGTGCAGGTATGTTCCTATTGAATTTTTATAAACAGCGCCCTCTTCTTTTGCACTGTCATTACTTCCATATCCGAATATAACTTTGCCTAAAGGTTCGACTTTTGATCCCAAGATAGTTCTTCCCCCATGATTTTCAAATCCAACAACCAAATCTTTAAAATTAAACTTAGAATTTTCAACTTTGATGGCGATATTTCCAATAAGCCTTTCTCTGCCCGGATTTTCTGTGTAAACATCCAAAACACCCAGTTGTTCTATTTTTGTTCCATCTGCTTCCTTATAATAATGGCCTAAAAACTGAAATCCGCCGCAAACATAAATTCCGGGAATTCCGGATTCAACCATTTCCGACAAAACTTTTTTCTTTTTTGACAAATCTTGAGCAACAATTGTCTGCTGACTGTCTTGTGCCCCTCCCATCATCAAAATATCACAAGAGGATAAATCCTTTTCTGAAGACTGCAAAGAAATTGGTGAAACCTCAACGCCTATCCCTCTCCACTGGCATCTTTTTGTAAGAGAAATGATATTCCCTCTATCTCCATAGATACTCATTAAATCAGGATACAACCAGCCGATGTTTAATGAATACTTCATAATATCTTTTTACCGGTTAAAATTTTTCTTACCTCAAGCATTGCTGAATACGTTGGTAGAATATAAAGGACTTCCTGTTCCGGAGTTTCTAGTCCAAAATTAACGGCTCCAGATAAAGCTTCAAAGATTTTTAAATTTGAATTTTCATTTTTCATTTTTAACTTTACATTTTTAATTTTGGAAGCATATTGGAATCTAAGCGCCATGTCATAAACCCGGTCGCCTGAAATAATAACTGACTTAAAACTATCAATATAAGATTCAAAATCTATATCCCAAATCCAGCTTATATCACGACCATCTGGAATCCTGTCATTTAAAACGATTAAAACATTTTTTGCTCCCAAACTTTTTAAAGCTTGTAGATTTTGATTAAATCCTGTAGGATTTTTTGCCAGAAAAATCTGAATGTTTTTTCCGGCTACCGATAACTTTTCCTGTCTTCCAAAAGCAGGCTGGAATGATTTAAGTGCTTTTCCTATTTGCTCTTTTGTTATTCCTATTTTTAATGAAATAAGAGCAGCAGCCAAAGTATTGTATTTATTGTATAAGCCGACAAGAGGTATATAAAAATCTGCAATATCTACATTTGGCCTTTTAAAACCGCAATTTTTACACTCCCATATTCCAAGATGGGAATAAAAAACCGCGTCAAAAATTAATTTTTTTCCACATATTGGACAATAGATAGAATCAGATCCATGTTTAAGAATATTTTCAGATTTGTCCTTAATATCCAAACCAAAATAGTGAACACTTGCCTGTAAACCTTTCCCCAAAAAAGCCACAAGTGAATCATCGGCGTTTAGAAATACATTACTTTCTTTTGGCAACTTGACAAGCGGATCTTTCCATTTTTTTGCAATACTGTCAATTTCTCCGTACCTGTCAAGCTGATCACGAAACAGATTTAAAATTATTACGGCAAATGGAGTCAATTCCTGTAAAACATACGGGAGCGTGTTTTCATCCACTTCAAAGATTGCGTATTCAAAATCAACGTTGCCCTGAACAGACGAATTTGCAATAAAAGAAGACGCAATTCCGTTCAATAAATTTGCTCCGGATGTATTTTGGAAAACTTTCTTCCCGTTTTTTAGCAGGATAGTTGAAAGTAGCTTAGCTGTTGTTGTCTTCCCATTTGTTCCTGCGATAAGAATAATTTTTACTTTTGATTTTTTGGTTATTTTTTTAAGAAAATTTTTCTCCAGGGAAAGTGCAATTTGCCCGGGCCAAGTTGAACCGTTTCCAAGATTGAATAAACGACTTAACAAAATTACAATCTTTCCGAGAAGAATAGACATTATTGTCATGACTACATTGAACGAAGTATTTTTATTCTTTCTTCAATAGGCGGGTGGGTATCAAAAAGTCCGGCAAACCAGGCTTTTGAAGATTTTCTGCCAAACGGATTTTCTATAAACAAATGTGCTGTTGCATTTGTTGCATGAAGGGTAGGACGTGTGTCTTTAGCAAGTTTTTCCAAAGCATCTGCCAGGCCTTCCGGGTACCTTGTTAGTAAAGCACCTGATGCATCTGCCAAAAACTCACGTTTTCTGGAAACCGCAAGTTGAATAAGAGTTGCAATAATAGGGGAAAGGATTGCAAAAACAATTCCTAAAATTAAAAATATTCCCTGAATATTTCCGGACTCTCTATCATCTCTTCTTGACCCGCCCCACCACAAAGACCTCATAAACATATCGGCAAGGATTGCAATAGACCCAACAAGTATTGCAACTATCCCCATAAGTCTCGTGTCAAAATTTTTGACATGGGATAGCTCATGTGCCAAAACCCCTTCCAGTTCGCTTTTATTCATCATTTGCCGCAGAGCCCGTGTTACTACTACAACTCCGTGCTTTGGATCCCTTCCTGTTGCAAATGCGTTTGGACCGTCATCGTCCATTATATAGACTCTTGGCATTGGCAAACCGTCACCAATTGCCAGGTTTTCTACAATATGGAAAAGCTCGGGGTCATCCTTTTCCTGGATTTGTTTTGCTCCACTTGTTGCCAAAACTAAGGAATCTGAAAAGTAATAACTGCCAATACTCATTATCCCGGAAAAAATGAGCGCGATTCCAACAAAAGACAATCCATATCCCGAAGCTTTGCCAAAAATATATCCGAGGGTTGTTATAAATAAAATAAACAAGAACATGATAAGCCATGTTCTCCATTTATTTGCAGAAATTTGCGAATATATATTCATAAATTCAGATAAGACTCAGATAATACTCTTTAAATCAGATAAAACTAAATGCGTCAGAAAACCAGAAATTCAAAATAAATCTGACTTTCTGAAAATTCTGACTATCCTGATACTCCGACAAACCGAGTACAATCCGAGTATTATCCTATCTAAAATTTAACATTAACAACTTTTTTCTCTTCTTCTGTTGCAGCAAAAAACTCCGCATCATTAAAATGCAACATTTGTGCAAAAACAAGTGTCGGGAAAACTTTAAGTTTTGTATTGTAATCCATGACAGTACTGTTATAAAATTGTCTTGCGTATGCGATTTTGTTTTCGGTGTCGGAAAGCTCTTCCTGCAAACTTAAAAAGTTTTCGTTTGCTTTAAGATTTGGATAATTCTCAGAAACTGCAAAAATAGATTTTAAAGTTTCCGCAAGCTGATTATTTGCTTTTGCTTTATCTGCAACACCGGTCGCGCTCATAAGAGAAGTCCTGGCTTTTGTAACTTCTTCGAGCAAGCTCTTTTCGTGCTTTGCATAACCTTTAACAGTTTCAACCAGGTTGGGAATTAAATCCGCTCTTCTTTTCAGCTGGACATCTATTTGGGAAAAGGCTTCTCCAACTCTAACTTTTGCAGTAATAAGGCTGTTGTATGTTGACCAAATTAAAAGTGCTATAACTGCTACTAAAATTATTATGTATATGTATATCAAAATTAATCACCTCCTCATTTATTTAACCAATGGATAAACTCATTATACTCTAAAGTGTTTAATACGTCACTCTTTTTAGCCCAGCCTCGCCTAGCATTCCAAATTCCGTATTTCATTAAATCCATATGAGTTGTGGCATGACTATCCGTATCTATGACAAGTTTTATTCCATTATCTACGGCTTGTCTTATTAAATCGTATGGAAGGTCTGTTCTTTCCGGCCATGAGTTTACTTCTAGCGCTTTATTATTTTCCCTGCAAAAAGAGAAAACCTTATCAAAATCCAATTCGTATCCGGGTCTCTCATTAAAAAGTCTTCCGGTTGGATGAGCTAGGATTTTTGCCTTTGGGTGTGACAGGCCGTTTAAAACTCTTTTTGTCATTTGGTCTTTATCCATTTTTAATACACTGTGGATTGAAACAATTACTCCGTCTAAATATTCAAAACATTTATCATCGATTGCCAATTCCCCGTTTGTCAAAATATCAACTTCGAGCAAATTAACTATTCGAATATTTTTTGTACTTTCTTTTAAATGTTCGATTTTCTCTTTGCGTTTTTTCAGGATTGCATAAATTTGACCCTTTGTATGATTGGAAATACTTGGATTGTGTTCCGAAAACCCCAAATAAGAATAGCCAAGTTCTTTTGCTTTTTTAAGCATTTCTTCCATTGTGTTGTGTCCCAAATCGTGGCTTGGATCTAAAGGATAATCTGAGTGGATATGAAAATCCGCTTTCATATCTTGCAGCTCAATTAACTTAGGTAACATTTTTTTTTGGGCAAGTTCTATTTCTCCAGTATCTTCCCGCATTTCCGGGGGAATCCACTGCATTTTTAGCGCGGAGTAAAACTCTTCCTCTGTTTCATACATTTTTACCTTTTCTGTTTTTTTGTCTTTAATACCTTTCTCAGATAAAGATAAACCCATTTTTAACGCTATTTCTCTAAGGTGCACATTGTGGTGCTTACTTCCGGTAAAATGCTGCAAAAGAGAACCAAAGCCTTTTACAGGTTGTGTCATTAAATCCACCTGATGGCCACCTGTTGTTAAAATAGATGCAGATGCAATCCCTTTTTCAATTATCCTGTCTTTGTATGGGTAATTTGCAAAATAATCTATTGCTTTTTGCGGACTTGCTGTTGCAACCGCAATATCTATGTCGCCAACAGTTGGTAACTTTCTTCTTAAACTTCCAAGAGGAAAAGCCTGCTTAATGTCCGGAGATTTTTTAAGATAGGTAATTAATTTTTCCGCAAGTTCGTCTGCAAAAGATATGAGCATTCTGGTAGTTTTGCCCGCCCCTTTTCCGTATTCACCAATTGCCCGTAAAATATCGGACTGGGATTTTTCCCCAAAGTTTTCCAGGGTTGCGATTTTACCATCCTTGGCAATGCTTGCTAAATCTTCAATTACCGTATTTGGGTCTTTTAAATTGAACGCGGTAACCAGTTTGTAAGCCTTTTTAGGCCCCAAGCTTGGAACTTTTAAAAGAGGGAATACGCTTTTTGGAACTTTTGAAAGAATCTCATCAAAATGTTTTACCCGTCCTGTTTTTGCCAATTCTTCCAAATGCCCTTTTATTGAAGCTCCGATTCCGGACAATTCGTTTAGTTTTCCTTCTTTAGTTAAATCTGAAATCTGGGATGTGCTTTTTTCAATAGAATCTGCCGCTTTCTGGTATGCGACAATTTGGAAATAGTATTTTCTTTCATCCTGAATACTGTAAGAAGCGGCAACTTGCCTTAGTAACTCCGCAATTTGAGTATTTGTCATTTCTTTCAAAGCATATCAAAGCATTGCCTCAAACTCAATAATTTGTTAAAATTAGCGTACCTCTTAAGGTTAGAACTTATTCTAGTAATATTTGGAATTTATTTTTTGACATTTGGAATTTCTTTAGGGGGTGGTAGCTCAGTTGGTTAGAGCGCTTCCCTGTCACGGAAGAGGTCGCGGGTTCGAGTCCCGTCCACCCCGCCAAAAACAATGTGATATAATAAAATAAATCTGCCCCTTCTGCCCCGTATATTAAACCTTTATGGCAAGAACAAAAAGGAAATCAGTCGCTTCAAAACACGTAAAAAGTAGAGTAAGGAAAACCTCAGAAATAGAACCTTTATTTAAATGGGGAGAGTCGTATACCAGTGTTGTTTTGGGATTTGTTGTGTTTGTTATTGCAGCACTTTTTATTGGATCTCTTATTAAGGTAAGACATATTCAGGAAACCAGTTCAATCAGCACGGTTGCACTCCCCACCGGAACAGTATTAAAAACCATAACCGAAATGTCCGCAAAAACTTATACCGTCAAACAGGGAGATTCACTTTGGACAATAGCAGAGAGCGTTTATAATTCGGGCTACAGGTGGGTTGACATTGCACGGGCAAACAATCTGGGAAATCCTAATGAAATAGAGGAAGGAATGATCCTTAAACTTCCTAAAGTTACTCTTACACCAACCTCTACTTTAACGCCTACTCCTCAGATACAGATTGGACAAGCCATTAAAGAGAGTTTTTATACCGTCAAAAAAGGAGACAGTCTTTGGAATATCGCATTAAGATCATATGCAGACGGCTACAGGTGGGTTGACATTGCACGGGCAAACAATCTGGAAAACCCCGACTTGATTTTTTCCGGAAATACGCTCAAAATACCTAGGTAGGCAGCTTCTTGCCCTGCGGGCGTAGTTCATCGGTAGAACGTCTCCTTCCCAAGGAGAAGGTAGCGGGTCCAATTCCCGTCGCCCGCTCAGAAATTTTATTTGTCTTCAAAATAAGCGTATAATACGTTCTATGGTACAACTTTTAGGATTAACAATCCTTTCGGCATTTATCACAGCCATACTTCTCGTTCCTTTTATTGATTTTTTGTACCGAATAAAGTTCCAACGCCAAAACCAGACAACAAAAGACGCTTTTAATAAACGCACTCCTATCTTTGATAAATTTAATGCCTGGAAGGTTGGCACTCCTGTCGGAGGAGGACTCCTCATTATTGTAGTTGTGACTGTTCTTACTCTCTGGGCAGACGGACTTTTGGGAGTAAATATTGAACCATGGACGCTGACTGTTATTTTAATTGGATTTGTAGGTTTTGGCGCACTTGGTTTTTATGACGATATAAAAAAACTTTCGGGTGGAAAAAACTCTTTTTTCGGACTGCGACTTAGGCATAAATTTATTATCCAGTGGATTTTGGCACTTATAATTGCTCTAATACTTTACACCCAGCTTGGATATTCTTTTATTTTTATAAGAGGAATAGGTCTTGTCGCTCTTGGAATATTATCAGTCCCCTTGGCAGCATTTGTAATTGTTGCTTTTGCCAATGCAGCCAATATAACAGACGGCCTTGACGGTTTGGCATCGGGGCTTTTCTTAATCTGCCTTGTAGCATTTTTGGGAATTACCTCTTCGCAAATTGACCAGTCTCTTGGCATTTTTGTTGCAATTTTAATGGGAGCGGTTGGATCTTTTTTGTATTTTAATATTTACAAAGCACGCCTTTGGCTGGGTGATGTCGGATCAATGTCGCTTGGCGCAACTTTAGCAATTATCGGGCTTCTTACAGGAAAAACTCTGGCTCTTGCTGTTATTGGAGGAGTGTTTGTGCTGGAAATTGGGTCTTCTTTACTCCAAATGCTTTCAAAAAAGTTTAGAGGGAAAAAACTTTTCCCTGCCTCACCTTTTCACTTATTACTCCAGTATAAAGGATGGGACGAACCTAAAATTGTTATGAGGGCGTGGCTTCTTGGGTTTTTCTTTGCAGTTTTGGGACTTTATATCGCCCTTGTTAGATGAAAAAATTGGATCTCATACTGCTCCTAAGCGTTATTGCTCTCACTATTTTTGGTTTTTTTATGGTCTATGATGCTTCGAGTTTTATTTCGTTTAGAGACTTTGGGAACAAATACCATTATGTAAAAGACCAATCCTTGTGGCTTGTTTTAGGGTTTATAGGGATGTTTGCCCTATCTTTTTTTGATTACCATAAGTTCTATAATTTGGCCCTTCCTCTTTTAGTCAGTGCAATAATTCTATTGATTTTGGTGTTTATTCCGGGAATTGGATTTTCCGTATTGGGGGCGCACCGTTGGCTGGATTTTAAATTGATTGTAATTCAACCCGCGGAATTTGTAAAACTTGCGTTGGCAATTTATCTTGCTGCCTGGTTTTCCAAAAAAGAAAAAGGGAGATTTCTGGCTTTTTTACTTTTGATTGGTTTGGTTTTACTTCTTGTTATGCTTGAACCAGATATGGGTACAACTATTATTATTTTGAGCGAAGCGCTTATTTTATTTTTTCTCTCAGGCGGAAACTTAACGTATTTTGGACTTCTCACACCTCTTTTAATTGTCCTCGGATTTATACTTATTAAGATTGAGCCTTACAGGGCAAAAAGACTTCAGGCGTTTCTTAATCCCACAGACCCAAACAGCCCAAGCTCTTACCATGTACGTCAGATTCTTATTGCGCTTGGGTCTGGGGGTCTAA
Organism: Candidatus Microgenomates bacterium; assembly: GCA_025451195.1. Classification (GTDB taxonomy): domain Bacteria; phylum Patescibacteriota; class Microgenomatia; order Levybacterales; family UBA12049; genus JANWKV01. The sequence goes on from JANWKV010000003.1 coordinate 22,576, forward strand.
CAGGAGTGGGGATTGGGAATTCTTTGCAAAAATACGCCTATCTTCCTGAAAATACTACGGATTCTATTTTTGCAATTATTGCCGAAGAATTTGGTCTAATTGGTTCGACAATATTAATAATTGTTTTTGCCGTGATCGCTTGGAGAGGAATTTCTATTGCGCTTTCTGCAAAAGATAATTTTGGCAAACTTTTGGCAGGTGGAATAACAGCTTTTTTGGTAATGCAAATTATTATAAATTTAGGAGCGCAGACCGCTCTCTTCCCCTTAACCGGAGTGCCTCTTCCATTTATTTCCTATGGAGGGTCATCCCTTATTGTAGATTTATGTTCGGTTGGAATACTTTTAAATATTAGCAGACAAGCTGTATCTTAAATATGAAAATTTTAATAACAGGTGGTCATTTGACTCCTGCTCTTGCCTTAATTGAAAAACTTCCAAAAGATGCAACAGTATTGTACTGCGGAAGAAAATACGCTTTAGAAGGAGATAGTGCGTATTCTCTTGAATATCAAACCATAATGGAAAGAAATATTCCTTTTGCGGAAATTTCAACAGGAAGGCTGCAAAGGCATTTTACAAAATACACAATTCCCTCTTTGTCAAAAATTCCGTATGGATTATATTCTGCCTTTAAAATAGTTAAAAAATTTAACCCTGATGTTGTTCTTGGATTTGGGGGATATGTTTCTGTACCGTTGTGCGTTGCCGCAAGACTTTTGCATAAACCTGTTATCATACACGAACAGACCCTTGGAGCAGGTTTAGCCAATAAAATGCTGGCTTTTTTTGCCGACAAAATTTGTGTTTCGTGGGAAAGTTCTCTTAATTTTTTCCCAAAAGAAAAATCTATACTCACCGGAAATCCGGCAGTTTCCGGAATTTTTACAGACCTTATTAAAGATTCCGGTAAAAATACGACTCCTACAATAGTTATTGTCGGGGGAAGTCTTGGCTCCCACAAAATAAATACTCTTGTTAAAGACTCTCTTGATAAACTTTTAGAAGATTTTAATGTTTTTCATCAAACAGGAGATGCAAAGCAGTTTAATGATTACGAATTACTCACTAAAAAAAGAGAGTTACTCCCAAATACTAAAAAAACAAAGTATGCTCTTATAAAATTTATTGATCCTAAAGATATCGTAAAAGTGTTTTCCAAAGCAGACCTTGTTGTAACTCGTGCCGGAATTAATACGATTACAACGCTTCTTATTCTCAACAAGCCGTCTCTTATAGTTCCCCTAGGTATTTCCCAAAACAGTGAGCAAAAAACTAACGCACTTTTTTTTAAAAAACACGGCCTTGGAGAAATGGTCTATCAAAAAGATTTAACCCCTGAAAAGTTTTCCACAATTATTCATGTTATGATGAAAAACAGGGCAAAATATGCAAACACTTATGATAAGAGCGAATTGATGCTTCATAAGGATGCTGCACAAAGAATAATTGAAATTGTATATGCGCAAAAAAATAATTTCAAAAAGAAAAACCAGGCAAAAACTAAATAAGATTTTCTCTATAATTATCCTTTTTTTTGTTACTTTAGGAGCACTATTTACCTTCTACGTTTTTTTTGTGTTTTCCACGCATAAAAAGAGTCAATTGGTAAATCCTGTCTCTTTTACAAAAACAGCGCCAAACCAACCTTTGACAATCGTTAATAGTACCGGAGAATTAAAATCCCTTCTGGAAAGCCAAAATATTTCCGTTAAAGAGGTAATTTCTGCATCTGACTCTTCGACTCTGGTTATTCTCGATGATGGAGGAGAAGTATTGTTTACACAGAAGAAAAAACTTCAGGAACAAATAGCCTCTTTACAACTTATTATTACCCGTCTTACAATAGAAGGAAGACAGTTTAAGCGGATTGATCTTCGCTTTGATAATCCTGTGATAGTTTTTTAATATGACTGAAGGAAAAATTGTTGTTGGGCTTGATACCGGCACATCTAAAATAGTTACAGTTATAGGAAAGGTTGATGAAGAAAGAACAGTTCATGTTTTGGGAGTATCAGAAATTAAATCAGCAGGAATAAGAAAAGGGCAAATTGTAGACATTGAAGAAGCCGTAGTTGCAATAAATTCATCTCTTGAAGCTGCGGAACGCATGGCAGGATATACAATTTCCCGTGTATCTATTGCTATCGGCGGTAGCCACATAGAAAGTATAAATTCCAAAGGAGTTGTTGCCGTTGCAAACCCTGAAGGAGAAATAACAGAAAATGATCTGGCACGCGTTATTGATGCTGCGCGCGCGGTTTCTTTACCTTCTTCCAGAGAAATTATCCATGTATTGCCAAGAAATTACTCTGTTGACGGTCAGGAGGGAATAAAAGACCCGACAGGCATGACCGGTGTCAGACTTGAAGTTGATACGCATATTATTTCAGCAAGCAGTACTGCCGTGAGAAATCTTGAAAAAGCATTATCCCAAGTAGGAGTAGATGTTGACGATGTTGTTTTTAGCGGATATGCAAGTTCCCTTGCGGTTTTGTCTGACACGGAAAAGGAATTGGGGGTAATTTTGGTAGATATCGGAGAAGGCACAACAGATATCTCAATGTATGTAGAAGGTTCGGTTTCGTATTCCGCGGTTTTACCAATAGGATCCCGGCATATTACCAGCGATTTGGCAATTGGACTTCGTGTTTCTCTGGAGAGCGCCGAGAAAATAAAGCTCTTTCTTTCAAGGCCCGTAAAATCCCAGCAGGAAGAGGTTATTGATGAAGAAAAAAAACGTCAAACAGATGAGATTGACTTAACTGTACTAAACTTACCCGAAGACGTTAAAAAACTTTCCAGAAAAACATTAATTGAAGGCTTAATCCGACCAAGACTAAATGAAATTTTTATGGAAATAGGGAAAAAAATTAAAGAAAGCGGTTTGGTGGGACTTACTCCATCCGGACTCGTAATTACAGGCGGAGGAGCAAAAACTGTCGGGATTGTGGATAGCGCAAAAAGAATGCTTGCAATGCCTGTTAGGGTTGGCATACCAACAAATTTAAAAGGAATTATTGACGAAGCAGAAGACTCTTCATTTTCAACCGCGATAGGACTTATCAGATATGGCGCAAATGCAGAAACTAAAGCATCTTTTGGAGGGTTTTCACTTCTAAAAATCGGAGGATTCAAATTTCCGACAAACAGTGGAAAACTTGGCAAAAAATTAATCGACCTTATTAAATCATTTATCCCCTAGACTCTAAATTTGACAAGAAATAAAAATCAATCTTTAATAAATATAGATGGGAAATTTAAAAAAGCGGATTGCCCCTGGTTTAATTAAAGGTTTTACCCTCGTTGAACTCTTAATTGTTATAGCGGTACTGGGTATTTTATCAGTTGGCGCAATTGTTGTTTTAAATCCGCAACAACAGATAAGGAAAGCAAACGATGCAAGGCGTAAAAGCGACCTGAATTACATAACCCATCTTTTAAACCTTTATTATAATGACAATGGTAAATATCCTGCTCCTAATCCTGGAACTTGCGATTATGATAATGGAAGCGGATCGGGAAATTGTTTTGTTTACAGTAATGCCGGCTCTGGCTGGATTTCTGCTTTAGTGCCAAATTATTCCTCCTCTCTCCCTGTTGACCCAATAAATAATACGGCAGACCCAAGAATAACAGGACATTATACATATGCTTATGGAGATGTATCACAAGATGGGCAACATTATGATCTTATCGTTCAGCTGGAAAATACTACGGATCCCGACAGGTGCGAGTTAAAAGCTTACAAGTATGACTTTGGATTTACCGGAGGATCGCAATACTGGTGCACAAGCGGAGGTACAGCTTCACCTTACCTCTTTCAGGAATCGCACGATTGATGTAAATTATATTAGTTTATTTAAGTCCTAAAAACATCATTGAAAAATAATATTTAGGCGCAGATGGACACCTCTTTAATGTAAATGAAGCGTCCTGACTACCATGATTTAGTGACCACTGAGGGATTTGAACCCCCGGCATCTTCAATGTGAATGAAGCGCTCTACCGCTGAGCTAAGTGGTCATGTTTTGGCAGGGCTATGGGCCATGAGTCCTCAAAAAAGATCTTAACATAAATCCCAAACGTTGACAAAGACGTTTAAATCCAGGAAAATATAGAATATGCCAATTATCCGAAAAATATATTCCTTTCTCATAGATACAATCCAAAGTATTTTAATAGCCGCTTCTATTTTTTTGGTTATATACTTATTTCTCTTTAGGCCCTTTCAGGTAACCGGTGAATCTATGTACCCAAATTTCCATGACAAGGAATATGTACTTACAAATCTAATAACCCTCAGATTTGCGCACCCTGTAAGGGGCGACGTTATAGTTTTTAAGGCCCCACCTTCACCTGATAAAGATTTTATAAAGAGGATAATTGGAACAGCTGGGGATAAAATAATGGTTAAGGACGGAAGTGTTTTTGTAAACGGAGATAAACTTGACGAAAGCGCTTATCTTTCAAACGACGTAAAAACAACCGGAGGCTCATTTTTGGCGGAAGGACAGGAAATAGTAGTGCCCGATGGAAACTATTTCGTTATGGGGGACAATAGGGAATATAGCAGCGACTCAAGGGAATGGGGATACGTTCCGCAGGAAAATCTAATCGGAAAATCATTTTTCGCCTACTGGCCTGTAAACGAAGTGGGATTTATCGTAAATCCCTATAAACATTAAAAATCAGAATTCCGAATAAATTGAGCTTAAGTGAAGATACCTCTAATAATTTTTCTTGAGATTATTTGAGAAGCATTGTGACTATGTCTTTGATTTTTGGGGTTGTTTCTTCAAGCTCACCTTTTACTTCTATAATTATTCTAGCCATACTTCTTGATTGACTCATTGCAACTTTATTAAATCCGAATCTTTCTTTTAGGTTTTTAGCCATTTCGTCAAGTTCTGGAATATAAAGTTTGTCGTTAACTTTAGGCTTTCTGTCTTCAACTGTACCTTTTGCCTGTCTTGCCATTTCTTCGGTTTGTCGTACGGTACTGTTTTCTTTAAGAATTTTCTTAAAAAGCGTAAGCATTAAAGCCGTATCGCCGAGAGAGATAAGGGGTCTTACGTGCCCTTCCGTAATAACACCCGCAACCAAAGCATCTTTAATTGCATCCGGCAAAGACAACAAGCGGATTGTATTTGAAATTGTCGGAACACTTTTACCCACTCTTTTTGCAACCTCGTTTGTACTTATCCCAAACTCATCAATAAGCCTTTTATAAGCAAGAGCCCTTTCAATCGGATTAAGGTCTTCCCTCTGAACATTTTCAACAATAGACATTTCCAAAATTCCCTGAGGAGTGGTCTCCCTGACCACAACCGGCACTTTCACAAAGCCTAAAATCTTTGCAGCTCTTAAACGCCTTTCACCTGCAATCAATTGGTAACCCGCAGGTGTTTTAGCAACAACTAAAGGTTCAAGAATTCCCTGTTCTCGGATTGAGTCAACCAGCTCCGTAAGTGATTCGGGCATAATCACGCCTCTGGGCTGAAGTGGGTTAAGTTGAATGACGCTTGTTTCCAGTTCGTAAATGCGGTCTATATTTTGATTATCCATTGATAACCTCTACAAATTTTTTACCCTTTTTTGTCTTAAACGCAACTGTACCTTCCTGGATCGCAAATATAGTGTAGTCGTTTCCCATGGAAACTCCGAGGCCTGGAAAAATTTTTGTCCCTTTTTGTCTTACGATAATATTTCCGGGTTTTGCAATTTGTCCGGCATAGAGCTTAACGCCCAAACGTTTTGAAATTGAATCTCTGTTTCCTTTAACTGCTCCTGCTTGTTTTGTATGTGCCATAGTATTTTGTGAAAACTAATTTATTCTAAACATGTTTTCACAACTTGTCAAGAACTATTTTTGATTTATTTATTGATTTGGTAAAAAATGGCGGGCGGCAAGCTGTATTAGCCTGTTTTTATTTATTTTTCCTTCAAAGCAATTTTTTCAATTTTTATTTTTGACAATGAATGTCTATACCCGATAACTTTTCTGTAGCGTGCTTTTGCTTTAAACTTTGCAACTCTTATTTTCTCTCCTTTTTCCTGCTTAATTAAGGAGCCGCTGACTGTAACCCCTGCTATAACCGGTGTACCGATTTTTGTTTTACCATCGTCTGTAAAAAGCAAAACGTCTGTAAAAGTATATTTTTCGTCGGGCTTAAGCGGCAACGAATCTACAAGTATCTCGTCACCTTCCATAACCTTATATTGTTTGCCACCCGATACAATAACCGCGTATTTCATAACCTGATAATTATAGCAGAAATTTAAGTAATTTCCAACACGTCTGTAGATTTACTGTCTCTCTTCATTGCGGATACTATTCCTAAAAATATGGCGTTTGATAAAAGCGAGCTCCCCCCGTACGACATAAAAGGCAAAGTTACCCCTACAACCGGAATTATGCCTATATTCATGCCTATATTAATAAAAAACTGCAAAAGAAAAAGGGAAAGCGTTGAGGCGATAAAGAGTTTTGCAAAAAGCGACTGAGCCTCGTTAAGAAGAACAAACAGTCTGTAAAAAAGAAACGCAAAGGTTATTATAACCAGAGCCGCTCCAATAAAACCCAATTCCTCAGAAAGAGTGGCAAAAATAAAATCAGTGTGTCTTTCCGGCAAAAATCTCAAAACCGATTGACTTCCCTGCCCAAAACCCTTGCCAAAAAACATACCCGACCCGACTGCAATAACGGATTGAATTGCATTGTAGGATATCCCCAGAGGGTCGTTAGTAATGTGAAGAAAAGTTAAAATCCTTTCTTTCTGATATTGATGCAAGACCCCCCAAACAAAAGGAATAGAAACAAGTATTGTTGTTCCAACCACAATAAAATATCTCATGGAAAAACCAAAAAAAATAAGAGTAAGAAGAGTTGCGCCTATGTATATAATCGAATTCCCCAAATCCGGTTGTTTATATATAAGAAAAGCAACAGGTAGAATAAATCCGACAGTAGACAGCAATGTTTTGGCAGAAGCCGACCTAGTCGATAAAAACTGGGCAAGAATGAGGGCTAAAAACGGTTTTAGAATTTCGGAAAACTGAAACCTGAATCCAAAAACATCTATCCATCTAACCGCGCCTCTGCTTTCAAAGCCCAAAAAAAGGACGAAAAGTAAGATTAAAAGAGAGAAAAAATATAAAGGTACGGTAAAAATCCGGAATTCCTTATAATTAAATTGGGAAAAGAGTAAAAAAAACGCAGCGGAAATTATCGTGAATATAAGCTGATTTTTAAAAAAATCAGAGCTTATGGAAAAAAGTGTTGTTAGACTTATTAAAAGTAGAATCAAAACCGGAAGAACCAAGCCTATGTCTATTGACCTGGACAGTGAATAATGTGTCATAACCTCTCAACCTTAAATTCTTTTCCTTTTTTTAGGTTTTTAACCAAAGCTTTTTTCTTTATATAGTCTTCAAATTCCTCAGGCCAACCGGTAAGTTCTACATTTATTTCTTCTGTTATTGTAGTGCCAAGTTTTTTTCTTTCTCCCTGTATTGACCTTACAATTTCACGAGCCTCTCCCTCTGCTTTTAACTGAGGTGTTATATTCGTATCAAGCTTTACAAAAATTTCTCCTTTTTTGTATTTTGCTTCTTTTACATTCAACTCGGCAAGGATAACTTTGACCAAATCTTCCGATAAAGGCTCTTGCAACTGGTAAGTAATGCTTTTTAAGGGTTGTCTAACTTTTATTTCCGCATTTTTACGCTCAAAAAGTGCCATTTCGACAATTTTTCTTGCCAAGTCCATCTCGAGATTTATTTTTTCATCAAGATTAGGCTTTGCACTCGGCCAATCTTCTAAATGGACTGACTCTTTATTGGTTAAATTTCTAAAAATTTCTTCGGAAGTAAAGGGCGCTATTGGTGCAAGAAGTTTACATAGCGTAATTAAGACAAAATAACAGGTATTGTAAAAATTGTTTTTTTCTTCTTTATTTTCTACGTTTGGACCAACTCTATCCCTGCTTCTTCTGATATACCATGTTGAAAACTCATCAATAAAAGACCTCAAAGAATCTACTGTTGAAACAGTATTATAAGAATCAAGACTACTTGTAATCATCCTTATAGTTTCGTTCGTCCTTGCAATTATCCAAACATCTAATACATTCTTGCTTGGAATCACTTTTTCTTTTGAATCCCACTCGTCCGTATTTGCATTCATTACAAAAAAATTGTATACATTCCACAAAATTAAAAGCATCCCCCTTACTTGGTTTCTGTATTGTTCTTCCGATATAAGAATATCTTCCCCGTGCATAACAGGACTACCTAAAAGATAAAGTCTTAAAGCATCTCCTCCATATTTTTGCAGCATTTCTTTAGGGTCCGGGTAATTTCCGTAGTTTTTACTCATTTTTCTGCCATCGGTACCTAAAATAACTCCTGTTACCAAAACATTTTTAAACGCATTGGAGTCAAAAAGTGCATTTGCGATAACATGAAGTACGTAAAACCAGGCTCGAATTTGACCCGTATATTCAACGATAAAATCAGGCGGAAAAAAATCTTTCAGGTCAATTCCTTTCTCAAAAGGGAAATGCCTTTCGGCAAAAGATGCACTCCCTGCTTCTATCCAGCTATCCAATACTTCAGAGACTCTTTTTGCCTCACCGTTACACTCCGTACATGGGATAATAACTTCATCTATTTCCGGCTTATGTAAGTCTGTGATTTTTTTACCAAACAATTCTTCCAATTCTTTTATAGAACCGGGGACTATCCTGTTATTGCATTTATTACACTCCCATACAGGAACAGGGGACCCCCAGTATCTGCTCCTTGAAATACACCAGTCAGGCGCTGACTGAAGACTTTTTAAAAACCTTCCGTTTTTAAAATGTTTGGGAAACCAGTTAACCTGTGTATTTGTTTTTTCCATTTGCGGTTTCATTTTTTGAATGTCTACATACCACGCGTCTTGCGGGCCGTAATAAAGCCTGGTATGACATCTCCAGCAGGTTGGAACAGTGTGGGTTATTTCGTATTCTTCGTATAAAAGACCTCTTTGCTTTAAGTCTTCATCAATTGGTTTATTCGCGTCTAAGTAATACATTCCGCCAAATTTTGGGACGCTTGGTAATATTTTTCCTTCATCATCCAAATGCATTACAATTTGAATATTATCTCTTTGCATAACCTCTAAATCCTCTGCCCCGTACGCGGCAATTGTTACAACTCCCGTGCCCTCATCCGCGGTTACAAAATCTCCGGAGACTATAACAAATGCTTTTTTACCAGGTTCTATTTTATAAAAATCAAAATGAGGAACAAATTTTTTACCAATTAGATCTTTTCCTTTGATTTTTTCTATAATTTTGTAAGGATCTTTTTTGAGCATTTTAAGAGTAGTTTCAGCCAAAATGTAATATTCTTCTCCTTGCTTAACCTTAACGTAAGTAAATTTTGGGTTAACTGCCAAAGCCGGAGTTACCAATTTGTTCCACGGAGTAGTTGACCATGCCAAAATGTAGGTGTCTTTTTCACCTACCAGTGGGTATTTATAAGTTGTTGCGATATCTTGCAAATCTTTGTAGTTGTCAACATCCATCGCTACCTCAAAATTAGAAATAGGCGTTGCGCAGTGAGGACAATATAGAGAAACCCTAAGGCCTTTATAAATGTGTCCTTTGTCATACATTTGTTTAAACACCCACATAACGGTTTCCATGTAATCCGTGTCCATTGTCCTGTAAGCGTTTTTAAAATCAACCCACCTAGCAACATGATCTATGTACCATTCCCACTCGCTTGATACCTCGCTTACATACAATTTACACTCGTCGATGAACTTTTTTACCCCGATTTTTTCTTCAATGTCTTTTTTTCTTTTAAGATGAAGTTTGTTTTCTACTTTATTTTCCGCGGGAAGTCCGTGGCAATCCCAACCCCAAACACGCCTTACGCGGTAACCTTTCATGGTCCAGTATCTGCCGAAAACATCTTTTGGGATACTTGATAAAAGTGTTCCGTAATGAGGCATTCCGGTTATAAAAGGCGGGCCGTCAAGAAAAGTCCATTTTTTATTTTCCGGCCTAGAGCTTATTGATTTTTCAAAAATATTGTTTTTTTTCCAATACTCTATTTGCTCCTCTTCCAGAGCGGGGAATTCTACTTTTGGTGAAACAGGCTTAAACATAACTCCAATTGTAACTTAAACACCCACCTTATTCAACAATACCGAATTTTAAGAAAAGGATTTTGCAACCGCAATTAATTAAATAAAAAGATGTAAAAATTGAGTTAGAATAAGTTATCCAGTATAGCGTTTTTTACAATATTTGGAATTGTTACTTGAAGGTTTTTGTTTTTTTTGAGTTCTTTTTCTATTGATGATATTGCACCTTTGTTTCTGGCCCATGATCTACGCGCAATTCCATTAAATACGTCCCAGTACATCATTGATTTTATTTTTTCTTCAGCCTGAGTTGACCCGTCAATTACCATTCCAAATCCCCCATTTATTGCCTCTCCCCATCCTACGCCGCCCCCATTATGCAAAGAAATCCAGGTAGCTCCTCTAAAGGAATCCCCGATTACATTTTGCACCGCCATGTCTGCGCTGAATTGCGACCCGTCATAAATATTTGCGGTTTCGCGGTACGGAGAGTCTGTTCCGGAAACATCGTGATGATCACGCCCTAAGACAACCGGAGCGGAAATCTTTTTCAGGCGGATCGCCTTATTAAACGCGAGTGCTATTTCTATTCTGCCTTTGGAATCTGCATATAAAATCCTTGCCTGCGAGCCAACAACGAGTTTGTTTTTATTTGCGTTTTTTATCCATTCTATATTGTCAGTTATTTGTTGCGTAATGTCGCGGCTTGCGCTTTTTTTTATTTTTTCTAAAACTTTTATTGCAATTTTATCCGTTTTATTTAAATCTTTAGGATTTGAAGAAGTACATATCCACCTAAACGGGCCAAAACCAAAATCAAAACACATCGGCCCCATAATATCTTCAACATAAGAAGGAAATTTAAAAGACCCGTTTGGTTTTAGAATATCTGCCCCGGCCCGTTTTGCCTCAAGTAAAAATGCGTTTCCGTAATCCCAGAAATACATTCCCCGCTTACGCAAAATATTGATGGCTTTAACCTGACGTTTTAAAGATTCTTGAACCTTCTTTTTAAAAAGCGCGGGGTTTTTTACCATAAGCTCTTTTGCTTTTTCAAAGGAAATTCCTGCCGGATAATATCCTCCGGCGTACGGATTGTGCAGTGATGTTTGATCCGAACCCAACTCAACTTTAATATTCTCTTTAGTCAACCTTTCCCAAAGGTCAACAATGTTCCCCAAAAAACCCAAGGATACTACTTCTTTTTCTTTTTTTGCTTTTTTAATTCTTGCTAAAAGGTCTCCAAGACTGGTAAAAATTTCATTTACCCAACCCTGTTTATATCTTTTTTCCAAAGCTTTAGGATTAATCTCGGCAATTACGCCGATTGCTCCTGCAATTACTGCGGCTTTAGGTTGTGCTCCGGACATTCCCCCAAGGCCGGATGACACAAATAATTTACCGTGCAGATCACCCATTCCGTTAAGCCTCCCCGCATTTAAAATTGTTATTGTTGTTCCATGCACTATTCCCTGAGGACCAATATACATAAAACTGCCGGCAGTCATTTGCCCGTATTGTGTTACACCAAGCGCATTAAATTTTTCTAAGTCTTCCGGCTTTGAATAATTCGGTACCATCATTCCGTTTGTTATAACAACCCTTGGAGAATTTTTACTGGACGGAAAAAGGCCCAACGGATGACCGGAATACAAAACGAGTGTTTGCGAGTCTGTCATTTTAGATAAATATTGCATAGTTAAAAGGTATTGAGCCCAATTTTGAAAAACCGAACCGTTTCCACCGTAGGTAATAAGCTCGTCAGGATGCTGTGCAACCGCGTCATCCAGATTGTTATTTATCATAAGCATAATTGCTCCGGCTGATTTTGAAATAAAGGGATAGTCGGATAGTTTTCTGGCAGAGATTTTATAAACGGGTTTGAACCTGTACATATAGATTTTCCCGTAAGAATTTAGCTCCTGAGCAAATTCATAAGACAGTGTTTTATGGAATTTTTCAGGAAAGTAGCGCAGGGCATTTTTTATGGCTAAGATTTTTTCCTCTTTAGTTAAAACATTTTTCCTGTTTGGCGCATGGTTTTTTGTGACGTCGTACAATTTTTTTGGAGGGAGAATATTTGGAATACCTTGTTTTATTTGTTTTTGGAATTCTTTTAAACTAGCGTCCATTTATTTTAAGTTCAAATCGCCTGCAGTTATCATTTTTACAATCTTTGAAACATAAGGCATGTATTCTCTGTCTTTTTCAAAAAAAGGCACATTTTTGCGTATTTTTGTATAGATTTTAGCGGTTTTTTTGCCTAATTTATAATTTTTAAGTCTGAAATCTATTGCCTGACACGCAACTAAAATTTCTATGGCCAAAACGTTTGTAACGTTCTCCAAAACTTCCAAAGTTTTTCTCGCTGCGATTGTTCCCATAGAAACATGATCTTCTATGTTAGCGCTTGTTGGTATTGAATCAACGCTTGCCGGGTGTGCAAGTATTTTATTTTCCGAAACAAGAGCCGCTGTTGAATATTGTAAAATCATCATGCCGGAATTTAACCCCGGATTTTTAGCGAGGAATGCAGGCAATCCAAAATTATGGTTTGGGTCTAAAAGTGAGGCAATTCTGCGGTCTGAAATGTTTGCATATTCGCAAACTGCAAGGCGGAGAAAATCCATAGCAATTGCAACCGGCTCGCCATGAAAGTTTCCGCCCGAAATAACTTCGGTCACCTTACCCGACGCAAATATTAACGGATTATCCGTAACAGAATTTATTTCTGTATTAACAATGTTTTTTACGTATTCTATTGCGTCGGAGATTGCACCATGCACTTGGGGAACACACCTTATTGAATACTGATCTTGAATTCTATTTTTATCTATCATTGTGCTCCCTTTTAAAAGTTCTTGCATATTAGACGCAACTTTTATTTGACCGACATGAGACTTAAGATTATGGATCCTTTTATCAAATGCTTTAGTTGTTGCACGAAGAGCTTCTGCCGAAAGTGCAGCTGCAATATCGGCAATATTTTTTACAGTTTGAGCCAAAAAAAGTGCGGAAATTGCAAAAGAGGTCATTGTAGATGTGTTATTGATAAGTGCCAAACCTTCTTTTGCTTCCAGTTTAACCGGTTTTATTTTTGCTTTTTCCAAAGCTTCTTTACCGCTTATTTTTTTCCCAAGATAAAAAGCTTCACCTTTACCTATTAAAACCAAAACAATGTGTGCCGACGGAGCCAGATCACCGCTTGAACCAACAGAGCCTTTTTCAGGAACAACTGGAATAATATCTTTTTCAATCATGGAAACCAGTGTTTTTACAACAACAGGCCGTACGCCTGAAAAACCCTTGGATAATGAATTCACCATTAAAATCATTATCGCCTTAACGATATTTTCCGGAATCGGGTTACCAACTCCAACCGAATGGGAAACAATTAAGTTTTCCTGAAGAATGGCTAAATCCTGGGGGTTTACGTTTTGGTTTTTTAAAGCACCAAACCCCGTATTTATGCCGTACATTACGTTTCCTTTTTTAATAAGTACTTCTATGTTTTCCCGCTTTTTCTGGAGTTTTTTTAATATACTGTTAGAAACTTCGATTTTCTCGTTGTTTTGGCAGGCAAAAAAGATTTCTTCAAAAGTTAAATTTTTAATGCCTATTTTCATATTTAAATTCCAAGCGTATCATACACAACACGACCGTTAATAACAATTGTCTTTTTAGGATTTAGATTAATACCGTAGGATATCTCAGAAATTGACTCTACGTCCCAAATTACAAAATCAGCATTTTTACCTGCCTCCAGCGTTCCTATTTCTTTATCTTTCCCCAATGCTAAGGCCGCGTTTTTAGTTACAGCCCGCAGACTTTCTTGAGTAGTTAAACCAAACAAAACCTGTGCCATATTACAAATTGTTAAAAGAGAGTTAATAGGGGAAGTACCGGGGTTAAAGTCGGTTGCTATTGCAATTGGAACTTTGTGTTTTCTAAAAAGATCTACTGGAGGCTTTTGTTTTTCCTTGAGAAAATAATATGCCCCCGGCAAAAGCACCGCTGTTGTTCGACTTTTTTTCATTTTTTTAATTGAATCTTCTGAAATGTGTTCAAGATGATCTACGGAAATTGCATTAAATTTTGCCGCGATGGATACTCCATTTTGATTACTAAGTTGTTCCGCGTGTAATTTTACAGGAAACCCCAACTCTTTTGCCTTTTTAAAAAGTTTTTCAATCTGTGCCGTGTTAAAAGCAATTTTTTCACAAAATCCGTCAACTGCATCCGCAAGTTTTTGTTTTTTAACTTCCGGCAAAAGAGTATTGCATAGAAAATCTATGTATTCGTCTTTGCTTTTATATTCAGATTTCTGCGGACAAACATGAGCTCCTAGAAAAGTCCTTTGAATTCTAATGGATAGGTCTTTTTGCAATCTGGTAGCAACTTTAAGAAGTTTAATTTCGGATTCAAAATCCAATCCGTATCCGGACTTTATCTCAACTGTTGTAACTCCTTCTGATAAAAATTGTTCTAATCTATGTTTTCCAAGTTTATACAATTCTTCTTCTGTTGCATTTCTTGTTGCCCTAACAGTTGACATAATACCCCCACCTTTTTTAGAAATCTCTTCATAAGTTGCTCCTTTTTGCCGCATTTCAAATTCGTTTGCCCTATTTCCAGAAAATAAAAGGTGAGTGTGACAGTCAATTAAACCAGGTGTTACTAATTTATTTTTCCCGTCAACTATTTTGTTTGAGGATTTTAATTTAAGTTTGGAAAGGTCATTTTTTTTACCGATCCAGGAAAGTTTCCCATTTTTTACTCCTATTGAATCATTTTTTATTTTTTTTGAACCATCCATTGACTCAATTTGTAAATTCGTCCAAAGACTATCAAAAATCATTTTAAGTACAGTTTACTCTTCCACTTACCATCTTTAATAAAAGGCAAATTTATTTTTACGTTTTCAACCGCTGATTTTTTGGCGGCGACAGCAAAATAATCCGCAGATTTGGCATCGGAATAAGCATTTTTATTACCGATTTTACCAATCCTTTTTGCAAAAAGAGAGAGAGTGTCTGATATCTTTGCAACAAGAAGAGGGATCTCAACGGCTTTTTTAAATGATTTCTGGATTATTTTTTCTCTTTCTTTGTTTTCTTTAGGAATTTTATACGCCTTCATTACTTCCATGAATGCGTTGCTGTCCGCATCTGCTAAAGATTCGCATTCTTTTTTTAGGACTAAAACAGCGGAAAGGATTTCCTTTATTTCTTTTTCATGTTTTTCATATCCTTTTTTTCCGATTGTTAAATTCGCGACCATTGCAATAAGCCCACAGGATATTGCGGCTCCAATCGCGGCCGATGTACCTCCTCCCGGAGTTGGAGACGAACTTTCAAGATTTTTTAGAAATTCTTCAATTGTTTGTTTTGTAAAATTACTCATAGAGTCTCTTTTCTAAAATCTGATCCTCTTTAAAACCCTCTGCTTTAAATGTTTCTTTGATGGCAGAAACTACAGAAGATAGAGGGATCATCCCGTAAATTTCCGAATTTTTTATTTTTACTTTCATTATTACCGCCTCTTTTTCAATTTCTTCGTATACTTTGTCAAAATTTGTTTGTTCGTAATCCACCAAATTCATAGATATTTGCGCGTACCCGTTAACTAAAAATCCCAGGGCCTTTACCGCTTTTAATCCTCCGTTTTTTTCCCGTATTTTATGGGCAATTTTTTTTGCAATCTCTATATTTTTTGTATTTAAATTTACGTTGTATGCAACTAAAAATTTTCTGGCTCCAATAACAATAGCACCCGCCGTTGGATGCATTTTTGCCAAACCAAAGTCAGGTTTCCTTTGCGGATTTGTCTGAATTTCTTTTTTTAAGCCTTCATACTGACCTTTCCTAACATCTGCCAAATTAACTCTCTCTTTTTTTGTTGCCGAGGATTCGTAAAGATATACGGGAATTTTTAATTCTTTTGCAACTTTTTTTCCAAGTTTTCTGGAAAGAGCAACACATTCTTTAATCGAAATGCCCGAAACAGGAATAAATGGCACTACATCTGTTGCGCCAATTCTTGGATGCTCGCCAACGTGTTTTTCCATATTGATAAGTTTTGTTGCTATTTTAATCATGGAGAAAACAGAATCAAAAACAAACGAAGGAGAACCTACAACTGTGACAAGTGAACGGTTATGGGATTTATCCCATTCTATATCGAGGATTTTTACGCCTTTTATTTTGCCGGCGGCGGCGATTTTTTTTATTACAGAAATATTTTTTCCTTCCGAAAAGTTAGGAACGCACTCTACAATTTTCTGCACAGGGTAATTATACCAAAAAAGCCTGTAATATCAATCTATTCATTCTATTCTATTTTTTTAACTAAATAAGAAATTTTACCTTTTGGGGTTGTAATTTCGGCTTTGTCCCCAACTTTTTTTCCCAACAATCCCCTGCCAATAGGGGAGAGATATGATATTTTTTTCTCTTTAGGATTTGCTTCCTCTTCACCGACTATTGTGAGATGTAAAATATTCCCCTCCCCTTCTATTGTCACAGTATCTCCTATTGATGTCTTTTCTGTATCTTTTGATTTTTCAATTATTTTTACATTCTTAAGTAAGTAAGTAATTTTTCTTAATTCCCTATCTATCTGGGATAATTTTGCCCTTGCTCCTTTGTAAAAACCGTTTTCGGACAAATCCCCCATTTCACGGGCTCTTTTTAATTCTCCTACTGCTTCTGGTCTAATATTAAGGAGGTTTTCTTTTTGCTTTGTAAGTTTTTCAAAACCTTCTTTTGTTAAGAGGGTATTTTTCATATACTCATTATATTGTTTTTTTGCTTTGCATGAAAGTTGCACGGTTTTGCAAGCCCAGAAACCAATTTTTCCTTGCTATTTGTTTCTTAAAACACTATATATAAATTGCAGTGCGATATGAAAAAAGGTCTTTTTTTGTTTCTGTTTTTTTTATTTTTTTTCCTTCCAAATATTGCTTTCGCAGATCTTAACTGCTGCGGTTCACAGGGAGGAAATTATTTTTGCGACTACACCACAGGCAAATTGTATTGTAAAAACGGAACTGTAAGCACAGAGTGTACATGCCAAGCAATAAATACACCCTCCCCGACTCCATATCCAACTCTAACACCGACACCAACCCAGACTCCGACTCCGCCTAAATGCCCTGAATTTTCCACTTATTACAGCTCTTCCCAAACTTGTAACTGTAACGCCGGGTATATTGCAAACAATAATGAGTGCGTTACAAATGCGGATTTTTGTTGGACAAAGTATGGAGGTAATTCTGTTTATGATGCAGGTAATAATTCCTGCGGTTGTGCCTCCGGCTATACGTGGAATGATAACGGAACAAATTGCATATCTTTTAATAATCTTTGTCAGAATAAACTTGGCGACGAAAGTTATTATAATGCCGATAATAAAACTTGTGAGTGTTACCAAGGTTACGAAATTCAAAATAACAAATGCATTGTTATTCCAACGCAAGTTATAACAACTCTGGAGCCGACAAGCGAGGAAATTCTTGTAACAGATACCCCGTACCCCATACCAACAGCAACGCCGGTAAAAAAGTTGTATCCGACTCCCACAATTTATCTTAATCCCAATTTAATTCCAACTATTAACGAGAGTGATGTTTTAGGGGTGAAAGATTATTTATCCGTGAAAAAAGAAAATCAAAACGGCCTGGTGCAAATTTTACAAGGAATTTGGAATTTTATAACCCATATTTTTTAGAATTTTAATTTTTGACTTTACATTAGTTAATTATGGTGTTATTGTAAATGCGTGAAAGCCGCAGAGTTTAATTTACCAGATCAAAACGGACAATTTCATAAGCTCTCCGATTTTTTAGGTAAATGGGTGGTTTTGTATTTCTATCCAAAAGATGATACACCCGGTTGCACAAAAGAAGCTTGCGGATTTAGGGATAATTTTAAAAAGTTAGCAGATTTAGGCATTATTGTCCTTGGCGTCTCCAAAGACGGTGTTCTCTCGCATAAAAAATTCCATGAAAAATATAATCTAAATTTTCTGCTTTTAAGCGATGAGGATAAGAAAGTAATTAATGCTTATAATGCCTGGGGCAAGAAAAGTTTTATGGGAAGGGAATATTTTGGAATTTTCAGGAAAACGTATTTAATAGACCCCAAAGGAGAGATTAAAAAAGTTTATGAGAAAGTCGCTGATCCTAAAGGCCATGCAGAGGAAATTATTAACGATATTAAGTCATTCTCCTTAGTTTAACCTACTTTAAAAATCAAACCAGCGTTGCCTATAAAATTTTGTGTCCCTAATTGAATATACGTATTTGCGTAACCCATGTTCTGGAAAATAATAAACAAAACTACCGGCACAAAAATAATTTTATACATCCCGTTTGCTAAGGTTGATAACCAAATTACAGAAAGAGGGACCAAGAGATAAACATAATCTATAAGCATTATCCCCTTGTTAAAATAGCTTGATGTGAAATATCCTAAATAAAAGGCTGAACCTGTATGATTTGACATTTGAATTATACTAGGCATATCATAAATATAACATGGGGGTTGTCAATGACTTAAAAGTTTTAACGGGTAAAAAAACTTTTGGGGAAAATGTAGAAAAACCTTCAAGTCCTCCAAAAAAAATATTAGTTGTCGAGGACGAAACTTCTCTGTTAAATGCATTGGAGTCGGTTTTAAGTAGCGAAGGGTTTAAGGTTACAACTGCCGCAAACGGCAAAGAGGGATTAAAAGCCGCAATTGAAAACAGTCCGGATCTCATACTTTTGGATTTACTTATGCCAATCATGGATGGTAAAACTATGTTAAAAAAATTACGCGATCTGCCGGAATTTAAAAAACTACCTGTTATTATTTTGACAAATGCCGGAGAAGTTGACAACATCCGGGAAACACAAAGATATTTTGACGCGATTTATTTTTTAATAAAATCAAACGTACAAATGGAAGATATTGTTACAAAGGTCAAAACTCTGCTTGGTTATACAAGGTAAAACAGCATTTAAATTTAAAAAATATGCTTTCATTTATGCAAATCTTTACAGCAGAAATATTATCATGAAACCTCCCTGGATATCTTCTTATACCAAATTACATACGTTATTTACCCTTATTGGAATTACTGTTTTTTACATTATTTTTGGGAAATTAGGGCTTACGCTTGCTTTTGCAAATGCTAGTGCGACCTCTGTTTGGCCTCCAACGGGTATTGCGATTGCTACTTTTCTCCTGTTTGGATACAGGGCATGGCCTGCCATTTTTATAGGTGCTTTTGTCGTTAACGACATAACTGCGGGATCTATATTGACATCTATACTTATTGCAATCGGCAATATGCTTGAAGGAATTACGGCCGCATATTTAATTAGAAGGTTTACTAATTGGCCCCATACATTCGGAAGAGTTAAAAACGTTTTTTTATTTTTTATTTTTGCAATTGCCGCAACTATTGTTAGCGCAACGATTGGCACCGGAACGCTTTTAACACACAACTTACTTTTACCGAAAAATTTACAAACGGTTTGGCTTACATGGTGGCTTGGGGATATGGGCGGGGCACTTATTGTTGCGCCTCTTATTCTTTTATGGATAAAACCGGACACATCCAAGTGGACAAAAAAATCGGCAATAGAGGGAATTTTTATGATTATCCTTCTTGCTTTAGTTACAGCAATTGTCTTCTCAGGTTATTTTAGCTTTGAATATATGTGCATTCCCGTGCTTGTTTGGATTGCCCTCCGTTTTAGAAGAAAAGAAGCCGCAACAGCAATGCTTTTTACAGCGCTTTTGGCAATTATATATACTCTACGCGGGAGTGGACCATTTACTTCTCAGGGGCAAAATGTAAATATTTCACTCATTCATTTACAAATTTTTCTTTGCGTTACTTCACTGACAACACTTATTGTTGCGGCAATTGCCCGGGAAAAAAGAAGTGCCCAACTGGAACTTACTTCCAGAGAAAAACTGTTTAAAGCGCTTGTTGAGAAATCCTGGGATGCCGTAGTCTTAATTGATGCAACATCAAAAATTCTTTATGCAAGCCCTTCCGCAAAAAAAGTTTTAGGATATACACCCGAAGAACTTAATGGAACAACAGGATTTAATTTAATTATCCAGGAAGACAGAAAAAAAACAATGGAAGAATTGGCAAAACTTGTCCTTAAACCGGGAGGAACAGTAACCGTTGAATACAGAACAACAAGGAAAGATAAAAAAGTTATATGGGTTGAAGCAACGGGAACAAACTTACTATTTGATCCGGTCATAAATGCCATTGTGGTTAATTTTAGAGATATCACTGAAAAAAAACAACGTGAAGACATACTTAAAAATGAAGACAAAAGATTTAGAGCTCTTATCGAAAAAGGAGGAGAGGGACTGGCGCTTGTGGGAAAAGACGGAAAAGTTATTTACACAACTTCTACAGTAACAGAACTCCTTGGATACACACAGGAGGAATACGAAAAAATAGCACAGTCAATTGTTCATCCGGACGATCTTAAAATGATACAAACTAAATCTGTCAGCTTTCTTAAAAATCCCGGTAAAACAATTTCCATTGAATACCGTATTATGCATAAAGACGGAAGATACAGATGGTTTAATATTTTAGCGACAAATCTTTTAGAAGATGAGTATGTAAAAGCGATTGTCGTGAGATTTAGGGATATTACCGAGGAGAAAATAATAGAAGAAACAGAGCGCAGGGAAAAGGCAGAAGATGAAGCCGTTCTTGAAAGCATAGGGGAGGGCTTAATTGCTACCGATGAAAAAGGAGTAATCACACTTGTAAATCCGGCAGCTTCCAGAATGCTTAACGTAAATATATCTAAGTTAATTGGAATTCAACTCATAAAAGCAGTGGATATGCTTAATGAAAATGGGGAAAAGTTACCATCTGAAGAAAGGCCCATGACAAAAATTCTTACTTCAAAATTTGTGGGATTTACTTCTATGTCTAATTATTATGTAAAGTCTGATGGGAGTAAAATTCCAATTGCATTTACGCTAACGCCTGTTATATTGGATGAAAAAATTATAGGATCTGTCGAAGTATTTAGGGATATAACTGAGGAAAAAGAGATAGACAGGTCAAAAACAGAATTTGTGTCCCTTGCGTCTCATCAACTAAGAACCCCATTAACAACTATAAACTGGTATACGGAAAGGCTTATAGGTAAAAAGCTTGGAGAAATGACGCTTGATCAAAAGAGATATCTGGAAGAAATATATAGTGCCGGGCGAAGAATGAGTAATCTTATAAATGCACTTTTAAGCGTTTCGCGTCTTGAGCTTGGTACTTATTCTGTTGAACCGGAAAAAATAAGCATACCCGAACTTTCAAAACAAATTATTCATGAATTTCTTTTCCAAATCAAGGAAAAAGATCTTACTTTGGTTGAGAAATATGCGGATAATTTCCCAAAGATAAACCTTGACCCTAAACTAATAGGAATAATGATCCAGAATTTATTATCCAATGCTATTAAGTATACTCAACATGGCGGAAAAATTGAGATAGATATTTCTTATGACCAAAAAAATGTAAAGATTATAATAAGTGACAACGGTTATGGCATTCCCCGTAAACAACAGAATAAAATCTTTACAAAACTTTTTAGGGCAGATAATATTAAGAATATAGACACAGACGGTACGGGTTTGGGACTTTATCTGGTAAAACTCTTACTGGATAAATTCGGAGGCAGGATTTCTTTTGTTTCTAAAGAGAAAGAAGGTTCAACTTTTACCGTACTCTTACCTATTGAAGGAATGCAGAATAAAAAAGGCACTAAGCACGTTGTATAACTTGATTAATTATTAAAAAGATGATTTGATTGTTATATGGAAAATCAAAATAAAAAGATGTTGATAGTGGAAGATGAAGCATCAATGCTTGGTGTATTATCGGATGCTTTTTCGCAACGCGGTTATCTAACTATAAAAGCAAAAGACGGAGAAGAAGGATTAAACCTAGCTCTTAAGGAACATCCAGATATAATTCTTCTTGACGTATTGATGCCAAAAATGGACGGACTTGAAATGATGAAAAAATTAAGGGAAGACGAATGGGGAAAAAAAGTAAAAATTATTATCCTGACAAATGTTAATCCTGATGCTGACGCTACAATTAAAGCAATTGTAGATAACCAGCCTTCTTATTACCTAATAAAGTCCGATATTAAACTTGAAGACATTATAAATAAAGTTGAGGAAGTACTTTCTCCATAACTTAAATTCTTCTATATTTGACATCAGCAAAGAACTAACTTTATATTGCTTTAAAACTAAAATTTAAATATTTATTTAATTGTATCTGTATGGAAATAAATTTGTTGATTAAAA
>JANWKV010000004.1 GCA_025451195.1 Candidatus Microgenomates bacterium
GGGGGGATTGTAGTACTTTGAGGTTTTTAAAACAAGCTCGGAATTATGATATTAGCTATTGTTAAAATCTTTAATCAACTTACCGGTTTGGTAGTATGATTTTAGTGGCTCAACATTGTTTTTACCTTGCTTAAGGAAACGTTCTATTCCTAAAAAATTATACCTTCGGTTTATAACATTAAATCCTAAAATTTCTGCAACAGGAGTTGAGTACCCTGGATTTCCGCTAAATGAGATGTTGGCAATCCCGGATAATTCCGTGTTTATATCTGCATTTTTAATCGCTTTTTCAAAGTCCAATTTAGAAATGTTGCTCCACTGCGTAAAGTAATTTCCGGTTACTCCAAAAGAGATCCATGTTTTTTCGCCTTTTATGTCTTTTAAAGTATAACTTACCCATTTTTTTACTTTGCCGGAAAGATTTTTTAATACGTAGGTATCTATACCAATAACTGAATACTTGTGTTTTTCTATGATTATTTCTTCTCCAATGCGAAACGAAGTTTTCATATACTATCTAACTCAAGTATCATATGGGTTTTTTGCAGTTGCTCAACTGGTCTGTATTTCTCCTTTGCATAATTGTACGTATTTACGGTCTCACACCCTCCAAGACTAATCATCTTATATCCGGAAGTGTATTTTGCCAGAAAAACCTGATATGCACACCAAATTCCCAGTTTACGGGTTTCTGGCAAGAAAATTGATGCAACAGAAGCAGCAATGGTTGGAGAAATATCTGATGTTGCAATAAAACCAATTATTCTATTTGTTGCTGTATCTATAAAAACGTATTTATCTGTTTCTGAAGAGGGATACATAGCATGAGCGGAATAATACATACCTTTTGTCTTATCTTTGGAATTAACTGAATTTCCATCTTTCGTTGCAAGAATTTCCAGTATTTTATCTTTGTCGTTGTCTGTATATTTTCTCATTACTATATTTGGGTTTTTACGAAGAGCAGTACGAATCAGGTGAAATTTAGGTCCTTTTGCTTCCACCACATTTTGCAAATCAATAATAAGCTGTGGATATGTTTGATCGTCAAAACGCGCTCCAACACTCCAGTATTCGTTTTCTCTATAAGAACGAAATCCGAGGCTTGTTAGCGAAGGAACGTCATCTGGATTTATGTTTTTAATAATCGTTTTTCTAATCTTAAGACTGCGCATAACTTTTCTTACAACGTTTTTAAGGTAATTATGCTTTGCAAAAAATGAAGTAACTACCAATGTTTTATTGTCATCGGGTTTTTTCCCAAAGAAAATTAAAAAGCCCGTACTTTTGTCATACCATTTAAGACCCTTATTTCTTGTTGACTGAATGATGTATCCCCATGAGTCTTCATAATTTTTAGAGTTGGGACGAAACTTTGCAACTGTTTTCTGCAAAAGATCTTTGTCTCTTGGAGATATCGAACTTAGGTAGGAATCCAAAGAATCCTGTTTTTCGTATATTTGACTATTTGGAGCAGCTATTACTGTTCTGGTAGTACTTTCCATATAAAATCAAATAATTGCTTAAAGTTATTATAAAGGTCGACATTATGTAATACAACACCAGTAATTGAATTTTTGAGGTTAATAATACTTACCCTGCCGTCATAAATCATGATATCTGTTGAGCTTATTTTAACTGATTCCGGAAATAGCTTGTAGGCAAATCTGTTTCTTTTTATATAGTGTTTTTTAATCCTGTCCGAATTCATAAACCTTTCTCTTGCTTGCGCAGAAACTTCCACAATTTCATACATCTTGATTTTTTGATTGTCTTGCAGTGCTTTATTAAATAACTGAAAGTTTTCTGGAAATACCTCTTCTATCTCCGTTATATTAACGTAAGATCTAAGTTCTTTTGCTTTTAATGCTTCTTCATAGATTTTCCTCACCCCATGTTTACCACGATAATATTTAATCTCTGCATCTTCTCTTGGTGAAACTTGTTTAACCGTATCTTCTATTGTATTTATTATGTCAGGTAATCCCTGCTGAATTGCTTTATCGCTTTTTATCTTTTCCTCAACAAGCATTCTAAGGCTTTCTTTGGGCTCATTTGCTGCAATTTGGGTGCGTGAACCCTTTACCTGCTTAACAATAAGGCTTTTTTCCATAAGCCTGTCTATATATAGATAGACTGAGGTACGTTTTGCTCCAACTGTTCGTGCCAGCTCACGTACGCTTACCGGACCTGTTTTTAAAAGACTCAAATATATTTGAGCCTCGGTTTCGGATAAATCAAGCTGTTGCAGGTAGTCGACAATATTCTTCATTTAGATAACTTCAAGTAAGAATTATAGCATAAACTGTATCAAAATACCCTATATAGTTATGTTGTCGAGATAAAACAACACTATTGACAACTAAAAAATATTGGACTAAGATAAACCTGATTGCCTCAAATTGAGGCAAAAAGGCAACGGAAAACACAAAGAAGTGATCAAATAACTTTGCCGGCATGAAAAACTTATTACTTTTCCTCATATATCTGCCGTTTGCCTGGTTTAAGACCAGTACCGGTTTGTGGAAGCTCTTTCACGTTGACCACAAAAAACCATTCCGTAACATTAGTATCCTGATACAAGGAAAAATCGGATAACCTTGATACTCCGTTAATTAGGCCTTTAATTGAAGAGATTTGCACATTTTAGATAGTAATCCAAATATTCAACTTTTTCTTCGACTACCCAGATTGCGGAAAGAATAGACTGAGCAAATGCCCAAAGTTTTATTCTTTCTTTGTTGAGGCCTAAAATATTGGAAAACAGTTTGATCCTGTTTTTTGTAAGACTTTTTGCATTTCGCAAAAAAGGAAAATCAGGATACGGGTTTCTTAAAAAACAGCCTATTTCAAATTCCCGCTCTCCAATATAACCCTTAGGGTCTATTGCCAAATAACCTCTACCGCTAAGTAAGATATTTTCATGGTGCATATCTCCATGAAGAAGTACAGGATCTTTTGAGGACAAAATTAACTCGTTAAATATTTTTTCAGCCTTGTCAAACAATTTTATCGGAATTGGACTATTTTTGTCGTAAAATTTCTTGTGATATCTGATAAACGCTTTTCCCAAATCTTTAGTTGTTGAGAAAATACTATTATTTGGAGGAACTTTCCAAAATGACATCATAATCTCCGCGGCAATTTTTGTTTCTTTCTGGTCATCTTTTAAGGTTTTAAGAGTTATACCTGGCTCACATTTTTCTATTAACGCCGCAAAGCCTCCCCTGTCGTATTGCAAAAGCTTTGCCAAGCCGCGGCCTTCAAAAAAAGTAAGAGCTTCCATTTCTGATATAAACTCTTTATTCCCCGGAATACCAAGTTTTAAAACTGCCTTTGTACCGTTTTTACAGATTACAGGAGCAACAAAGTTGTAATAATTTGGATAGCTCCCGTCTATTTTTATTTGCCACCCATCTTCGTATTTTTTAATAATGTTTGGAATATCTGCCAGCCATTTTTTGCCTTTCTCCCCGTAAATTGAGGTAATGTTTTTCCGAAAACTACCCATAGCCAGCTTAGTTTATCAAAAAATAAGGCTATTGAAATGAGCAAATTAAGACTTATAGTTTGTAAATTGCTTTGAAATTTAGTATAATAGTACTATGGCAACACATCAAGAAACTACTTTTCTGGAGTTACAAGGACCGGAACTCGAAGCTTACTCATTTAATTTTCGCCAATATTGTAAAAGAATTGCAGGCATGCTGGAAAGAGAAGACTCGGCAGACATAAGAAATGCATTTAGCCTGTTGCAGGAACTGAATACCGGAGTTGCGAGTGCAACAATTGAAGCTGTCGGTCATGAGTTTGACCAGGTTGTTTATCCTTTATCAGGGACCGACATATCTGCTGCTCTTGCTTATGTTTCGGGCCCAAATGCGAATGTTGTAACTATTGATGAAAATGACGCATTTGCAACAGAAGGATTTGACAATACGGAAATAGAAAGAATAAGAAAAACTATCCTCGGAAGAAGAGATAAGGGCTTTGTAATAGACGATATTGGAAATCTTGGTTTGGCACCCTACGCAGCAGAACTTGTTTTAATGGGAGTAAATCTTGATAGCATTAAAGTAACCGAAAGAAAATTAAATGGGAATTCAGCCGTGACCACCGTTGCCTATGATATCCCGGGTAAAGGTGAAGTTACACACACAAGTTTTAGTGGATTTTCTCTACCTAAAGATCTTTCTTCCAATGATCAGACGGAATCATTTCTGGCAACCGAATTGTCCCGATCTTTGACAGGACATAGTCAGCAACTTTTCCTATCCAAAGCGGGCTTACGAACCGGCGTTGTACCACTTGCTCCTTATATGAATCCAGGCTCGGTTGTTTTTTTAGATTCAGGTGATTTTGAATTAATAACTTTCTTTGGGGAAAGAAGATCACTCGAGAAAAAAGGGGTTACATTAAATAGCGTTGAAGGAAAAGTTGCCGGCAAATTAAATCAACTTTCTCAATATTTATTCCAAAACTTTAGAACAGGATTCACTTACGGATATCAGGGTAACCTTTCTAAAATAGGCATCTATGAGGTTGGGAATAACGCACGAGTTTTAAGAAGAAGACCTGGTGTATAAAACTAAATTTAAAAAATCAAAAGTTTTTGATGAACGCTAAGCCATTTTCTGTGCTGACGGTAGGCAGGCGTAAAAACCGAAACCCTATTCCAAAAATCCCTTGCATGATTTTTTTCTGTAGTATGGGCAAGCTCGTGGATAACTACATAATCCAAAACCATAAGAGGGGCCATAATAAGGCGCCAATTGAATTGCAGTCTATTGTTATGGGTACATGTGCCCCATTTGGAAATTGTGTCTGAGAACATAATGCTTTTATACTCTGTATGCATTTCTTTTGCTCTTATACCCACTCTTTTGGAAATTATTTCTTTCGCGTTTTTAAGATACCAGTTTTCCAACTCTTTTTTTATTCTAAACTCCAATGCTTTTGGAAAAAGTAGATTGTCTTCCTGAGTTTTTATTTCTGTCCCTATGTAAAATTGAAGTTTATAAGGTTTTCCCAGATATAAAAACTCCTCGTTTTCTTTATATTCTTTTTTAATCGGGCGGTGGACATTAACTTTTTCAAAAGTTTTTTCTATCCAGTCTCTTTTTGTCTCAATAAATTTTTGGATAACAAAATTAGGAATAAGAATTGGAGCTTTTATAATTAATTCCCCACTCGCATTAATCTGTAAGGAAATGGACGAACGATTGGAACGGACAATTTTAGGCATAGGAGTATTGGACATAAGGAGTAATATTTATAACATAACAGCAAAATGGTTGCAAAATTATAAACTAGAGGAATAATCTGCCCTCTGAGTCGCCGCCGTCTTTGTTTGGGTCTTTTAGCCTTTGCAAAAGCTCTTCGTATTTCTTAATTGCCTCTGTTGCCTCTTCCGGCTTTGTTACTATGGAAAGTACTTTCATTTCTTCTTCACCTATTCTCATTTTATTTTTAAACTCATTGATAATGTCATGCCAAAAATCTCCAAATAAAATAAGCGGCTTTTGCCGGCCAAAATAAAGCTTGGCTATTCCCCACGCCATACCAAACTCCGAAATTGTACCTGTGCCCCCGTTAAAAATAATATATGCGTCCCCAAGTTCTAAGAGCCTTTTTGTACGTTCTATATAATTTTTCTCCTCATACGTTTTATCTGCCAGGTTAATGCTTGACGGACCTTCAAAAGAAGTTGCCAAATCTGGGTCATAATATACAACTTCTGTTTTGCCTCCTACCTCTTTTGCGCCCAAGGTTGCGGCGCGCATTACCCCACTGCCTCCTCCGTTTACAACAGTTATTCCAAGCTTTGCTACTTCTTTGGCTACCTCTTTTGCGGCATCAAAATTAGGGTCACCCTCTATGCCAACGTGGCTTCCAAAAAATGAAATGCTGTTAATTAATCTCATAATTTTCTCCTTTTTTGGGAAGAATTACATTATTTATTCCCAATTTTTGTTTTATTTGTACCATTAAATCTTCTCTTTGTTTATCTTCTCCATGCGTAAGAAAAACTTTTCTTGCACCCTCTATTTTTTTGAGCCAGGCAATAAGTTTGGGCTGGTCCGCGTGCGAGCTAAGCGACGAAATTTTAGAGATTGTTGCATTAACCTCAATTTTTTGATGGTAAATTTCTATCTGCTTTGCCCCCTCTATAATACTTCTCCCTAAAGTGTTTGCTGCTTGGTAACCCGCAAAAAGCAGGCGGGTTGAAGATTGAGAAACGTAATTTTTCAAATGGTGTAAAATTCTTCCGCCGCTACACATTCCGCTGCCTGCTATAATTACTTTCGGACCTGCAACTTCCAGTATATTTTTACTTTCTTCGACTGATTTTGTCAAGAAGAGATTTTCAAAATCAAAAGGGTGGTCTTCTTTTGACACATCTTTGTTATACAAATTTGTATACTTTTTGAATACCTCCATAACTTCTATTGCCATCGGGCTGTCTAAAAATACGGGAGTTGTTTTTAAAATTTTATTCTCTTTCTTAAGAAGGCCGATTCTGTGTAAAATTTCCTGCGATCTTTCTATTGAAAATGCCGGAATAAGTAAGACGCCACGGGATTTTTCCACAGTATTTATTTCCTGCTGCAAAACCGCCGATGCATCTTCTTTTGCGTGCGTGCCGGACCCGTATGTTGATTCCATGATTACTGTCTGTGCTTTTGTAAAGTACTCCGTTGGTTTTATCAAATCTTCCGGAGTATTGCCCAAATCCCCGCTAAAAACAATTGTTTTCTGTGTTTTGTTTTCGGTTAGTGAAATGCTGGCAGAGCCTAAAATATGTCCCGCATTATGAAAGTTGACGGAAAAATTGCCAACATTAAATTCCTTATCATAATCAATAGGGATTATTTGCTTAATAGTTTTTTCAACATCGTCCAAGGTGTATAAAATTGGATTGTGTTTTTCTTCAAGGGCAATATTTGCCGCATCAACTAAAGATATTGTTGCTATATCTTTAGTTGCCGAAGTTGCGAAGATTTGACCTTTGAATCCGTTTTTTGAAAGTAACGGCAACCTTCCACAATGGTCAAGATGTGCGTGGGTTAGAAATACTCCGTCTATTTTAGTTACATCAAAAGACAAAGGCTCGAAATTAAATTCCGTTACCCAACCCGATTCCTGAAAAAGACCAAAATCTACCAAAACACTTCTGTTATTTTCCGAAGTTACCAAATAACCGGACCCTGTCACTGTGCCCGCGGCACCCAAAAAATTTATCTTTACCACTTACCTATTATAGACAATATTTAGTTTCTATGTTTACTTAAAAATTAATTATTTACATTAGGCTCTAGTCAATACTGGAACTGCTACTATTGCGAAACAGGGCAGGAACATTAGCTTTTGTCCGGGACAAAATACAAAGCTACCGAATTCATGCAATATCTTTTGCCTGTTGGCGCCGGACCGTCGTCAAACACGTGCCCCAAATGCCCCCCGCATTTATCTAAAACTTCTATTCGGGGTTCTCCAGGGATACTGTCATCTTCACGAAGAACAAGCGCGTCTTTACTTATCGGCTGGTAAAACGACGGCCAGCCTGTGCCCGAGTCATATTTTGATTCGGAACGGAAAACAGGTTCGTTACAACCAACAGAATAATATGTTCCTTTCCTGTTTTCATATTCAAGTTTTCCGGTAAACGGGACTTCCGTGCCGGCCTCTCTTAAAATATTATATTGCTGGGCAGTAAGGATTTTTTTCCAACTGGCATCTGTTTTGAATTTTGTTTTGTCAAAAGACCCGGAAATAATTTTGCCGGTGTTAACCATACTGTTATTTGTGGAGACTTGACGACTTAGGATTTGGGGTAAAAACCTAAAACCTATACCAAGGATTAAAATTACTGCAATAAGAATTAAAATTTTTTTATTCATGGCTATATTATATAATACCACTATGACAAACGCTGATTATCAAATATTGCTTTTTTATAAGTACATTGATATTAAAGATCCTGAAAAGGTAAAAAACGAACAAAAATTACTTTGTTTGTCTTTAGGGCTTAAAGGGAGAATTATTGTAGCCAGTGAGGGAATAAACGGCACGGTTGAGGGTACAAAAGAACAAACTGAAAGATATATTGAGGAAATGGACAAAAGCAAATATTTTAAGGATATTGTTTATAAAAAAAGCTTTGGCCTGCGGGGAGACGCATTCCCAAAATTAAATGTTAGGGTAAGGCCGGAAATTGTCACTACAAATATAGAAGGGTTGAATCCGCAGAAAATTACCGGTAAATATGTTACTGCCGAAGAGCTTCACAGCTGGTTTGAAAATAAAAAAGAATTTTACATTGTTGATATGAGAAACGATTACGAATATGCGTCGGGTCATTTTGCAAACAGCCTTTTCGCGGGCATCCATAATTTTTTTGATTTAAAACAGGTTTTGCCAAAACTTAAACATTATAAAAATGCAACAATTGTAACTGTTTGTACAGGTGGAATAAGATGTGAAAAAGCATCGGGGTTTTTGGTTGCAAACGGATTTTCCGATGTTTATCAGCTAAAAGACGGCATACAAACATACATGGAAAAATATCCTAACCAGCATTTTAAAGGAAAATTGTATGTTTTTGACGGCAGATTAACAATCGGGTTTAATACCAGCGACCCAAAACATGAAATTATTGGCAAATGTATGCTTTGCGGACAAAAGAGTGAACTTTATGTAAATTGTGAATACGATACCTGCCATTATCATTTTATTGCGTGTGAGGATTGCAGGGACAAAGAAACAGGTGTATTTTTTGACAAAAAAGAATGTAAACAAATTTATCTTCAAAAGAAATACAAGAATCTTTTATAATCCTTCAAAACTTAAATATACCACTCATACTTAATTTTGCAAAAGTTTGTGAGGTCAAAATCAAATAGTCGGTTTTATATACTATTTACAAACCTGATTAAGATGGGTATACAACATAAAAGATAAAAGCTTAAGCGGGTTTTCAGATTTGGGGAATATTCTTATTACATGAAGGGACTAAACAAAACCCCGTCTTTGACGGGGTTTTTAAATGGAAAAGGTTTCGAATAAGAGATATTAATGTGTTAAGCTGCAGCAGATAATGCAGTATCAAGATTACCTTGCGGAGATTCAAACAGAATAGGAGCAACGCTCTCTGGAATTTGCCCAAAATCGGAATTAATCTTAAGCCCAATGTCTGCTAATTTTCTTTGGTCCGGTGGTGTAAACACAATAGAATATTGAGGAATTTTGTGCTGTCCCTTAACCAAAGTTATACGTACTTTTTCTTCTTCTTTTGTAAAAATATACCCATATCCATTTGGATCGTCCTCTGATACCGGAAATACTGTATCTCTGCCGTAGTTTACTTCTTGCGCTGGAATTTTATCTAAATCTGGGTCATCTTCATAGAAAAAATGACCAGCACCTGTTGGGACTCTTACAACAGATATATTATCCGGGTTAAAATCACAGCGCAGGATGTTTTTGGGAAGTTTTTCCTGATAACTATTTAGAATTGCGGATATGTTTCTAGCTAAAAATTGTACAGACGGTTGTCCTGTTTGTCCTGTTGCAATATGTACAGAATAGACATATTGTGCAGCGTGCAACCCCTCTAAAAGTTTCCGTGCTTCTCTCTGCTGATCTTCATCATCTGGCAATGCTCTTCCTACTAAATTTGCTATATCAATTATCATACTAGCTTCGTTTTCTGCGTCGGGCTTAGAGGCTCCCAAAAAGGTAGGCTGAGAATCCCCATACGCGCTAAGAGTTCCCAGCGTATGGCGTGGATTACTAAGTATGTCTAACAATCTTCGTCTTAAATCTTGAACTGCCGGCTCATCTGACTCAAACCCAAGTACGTCTCCATTTTGTTTTGGCTGCGGATATAAAAAAGCTCTTAAAGGTTTTTCTTCACGTACATGGAAACTTGCTACTTCTGCCTGTTTCTGTTGAAAAGGATGAAAAACAGCAATTTTACTTTTTGCTTGAGTTATTGTATATTCTAAAAATCGCAAGTCTCTGTCATTTTCTTGATCGCTACCAGTTTTTTCAGGTCTAAAATTCCACTGAATTGTCGCATTTGTTGGAGTTGGAGCTTCTGCCCCGTCAGGAAATCTGCATTGTAAATACCTTCTCATTCTTAGGGCTCTGCCGCTTGGGTCGGTTGCGAAATGTTGTGAGACACCGATAACCTTATCGCCTTGGAAAAGTGCCGGCTTTTGGTTAATTACCCGACCACTAGGAAGTATTGGTAAAAAATGACTAGTAAGTGGATTTCCAGAATCTCTTCTTTCAGTACTTCCTCCCATAGGAAAAGTGTTGCATTATTTGGTCATAACGTCAAGAGAAGTAATGAGTGTTGAAGGGGAGAAATTAATTTTTCTTAAATTTAGCGTCTGAAGCCTATATTCTTTGCGCCTAAGGATACATTAATTGATGCTAGAGGTGTATTTTTGAATGTTGCTGTTGAAACTGCATGATAAGGAGCGGCTTCTATATCTGGTTTTTCACCATGGGTTCTAATAATTGGGAGCGCGTATTGTGGGACTGGATTTCTTCCGTCTCTTGTTGGATAAAAAACAGGAAAAGCCTGATGCCTTCCATGAATGTACTCTTCTGTCCTAATTCCAATAACTGTTTCTACGTTTGCAACATTAAACCTGCCATTATCTAAGGGTTCGTATGTTGTTTCACGAAGGGAAAATTCTAGCATTCCAATTGGTGTTCTTGCTGTTGAAACCAATCTTTCTATAACGTCTCCTCTTTGCGCAATTGCTTCGCCTGAATTTGTACCTTTTAATTTTAAATATGATGCAATTGTGGTGTCCCATCTTGCTTCCAGCTGAGCATCAAGTCTACTTTCCGAGCTAGCAGTTTGATTGATACTTCTATCTGACACAACTAACTGTCTTACAACTCCATCTTTTTTTGTACCTGCACGCTCATAAACAGTTCTTCTAGAAACAACACCAGTATCCTGGTCTACTCCGGAATTTCCAGAAACAATAACATAATCTTTTCCTTCTACCCCTGTAGCTACTAACTCAACAAGCTGCATCAAAGCAGCTATTTCTTCTCTGTATGGGGCGACTCTTTCTTGACTTGCGGTCTCTGCATCCCCAGTTGTTTCTATAACTGCAGGTAAGTGGCTTTCTCTGAGAGCATCTGATACAGCACCATCAACCTCTTCTACCTGAGCATGAAAAAGTAGCTTTGGGTCCATTTCGGTCATACTACTAATAATAAACTATCCTATAAGATTTGTCAATGAGAATAGACTGTTATTGAGGTTTTGGGGGGAGATATTTATTTTTACCTTTAGGGAAATTTAATAAGTTTTACTTACGCTTTGAGTGGTCTTTTAGCCATTTGTTGATTTCTTCAAGAGATAACCGTTTGTTGTCAACTTTTACAGCGAACTCTACCTCTTCTTTATGATTGTTTATTAAACTATATCCATTAATCTTCAAAAATATACCCGTAGAGGTTAACGCGGTACGTTTATTCCCGTCTACAAACGGATGGTTTTTAAGTAAAGATTGTAACAGAGCAGCAGCCTTATCAAATATGTTGTCGTACAAATCCTTATTATCGAATGTTGCCTGAGACCTACCTATTGCAGATGCAAGCAAAGAAATATCCCGTACCCCTTTTGATCCCCCAAACCTCTTGATCATTTGATCATGGATTGCTAATACTTGAGTTATTGAGAGGAAAAAAGTTTTTTTCACTTATGCGCTAATTCAGAGAGCACATCTTCGTGGTCTGTGATAAAAGAATCAAGCATTTTCATAAATTTTAAATCCACATCTTGAGCTAAGATCTTTTTTTTTGCTGCTATTCTTAACGAATCACCTTCTTTTTCCACAACAATTTCCGATCCTTCTTTAAGATTTAACTCTTCAAGGTATTGTCTAGGTATGGTTATGGCAATTGAATTACCATTTTTGTACAGTTTTTGTGTTAACATATGTTTTATTGTACTGACCATGTACTGACTTGTCAAGAGGTTGATTGAGTTTTGAGAATATTTCTTTTGGTATTTTTTCAGAAAAAGTACCAAAAGCTCCTTGCAAGTGAAGTCGGGATATTTTTCTTAGCTCTCTTATCGGGTAATTTCACCCTTCATCGGCAGAAAGCCGCTGAATCTCCGACCTTCCACGATGCCCTTTGTTCACGCGGAATTCCCCTGATGCGTTCGCAAAGAAAAACTTA
>JANWKV010000005.1 GCA_025451195.1 Candidatus Microgenomates bacterium
GCGACTGTTTTATCAGCCATTCCAATTTCTGTTGCTTCAAAGAAAGGCGCAATTCTCCCCTGCACCAAATAACACACTTTTTCAATTTCCAGTGGGCCTTTTATGTCTTTAAATAATTCGGAGAGAATATCAATTAGAGAAAGTCGTGAAGAAGTTTCTTCCAGTTTTTCAAAATATTCAGCAAGCCTTGCAAATGTCATAGCGCATAAACAATATCATATGCCATTAATTTTGTCATTGGCTGCCTGAGGGAGCAATAGGTATTCCAATTACTATTCTTGAACCAAGTATTTCTCCTCCCTCTGACAAGCGGTTTTCTATATGCATTGTTCCGCCAAAAATAGTTTCTAATATTCTCTGTTGTGCATACATACCAACGCCTGTTGTCTCCTGGCCTGGATTTTTCCACCCTCCATGCCGTCCAAACCGCACAAATCTTCCATTCCCCTCTGTAAGATATTCTGGATTAAACCCGTGTCCATCATCATCTATAGTTAATTCAAGCATTGGGGCTTTTTGGCGGCGGGATGCAGGTAACATTTTTGTAGATAAATGTATGGTGTCTCTTCCAACCTCATGTGCTTTTATCGCATTACCTACAATATTTTTAAATAATTGCTTTACCCAATAGGGATTCCAGGAAATAACTTGCTGTAAGGCTTCCCCACCCACATTTTGGGAATCAACATTGATCCTAAATTGACCACTGCGTTCAACTGGATTTGAATATCCTACTTGGTTCGCTGCTTCCTCTTCAACTGCTTTAAGTATCTCTGAAGTAGCAACAGGAAAGGCTGTAAAAATAGTTTCCAATCCTTCACTCATTTCCTCAATAACTCTGTAGGCTGAGCCAAGACATTTTATTTCCCTCTCCAAAAGCACTTGAGTGCGTGTCAAATCAAGTGGTTCCCTTCCAAGTGATCTTTGAGCCAACTGGTTATTAAGTTTTGCCGCAGCCACAGGATTAAAAGCATCATGGACAAATGAATAAAACATATCTTCCACTGCTTCAGCAGCAATTTTTGACCCAACATGAATTACTGTTGGGCTTGGAGAATTTGGAACGTCTATGGATCTTTGTATTAAGTCTGTGTATAGTTCTTCATTTTCTCTATCGTTAAAATAATATCTATCTTTCCCGGGTGTAGGATCCCCAGATGGTTTCCATCCATACGTTACAGCAGTCACCAGATCTGCAACATTATAAATATTTGCTTGAATATCATTAGTTCTACTAACTGTATCTTTTACAGACAACGGTCCTTGGGCATCAAAAGTTGTTGTAACTAATTCTGTTTGAAGGTTATGTCGAAGCAGGCTTAGTCCAGCTAGACAAGCCTGCCACCTGCGTTGCTGCCTGTCGCCTAAAATTTTCTTTTCCGCAACTAGTGTATAATATGGCGTCTGGATATTTATTCTAGGCTGACCTCGAACTTCGGTTGCTACTCCTGTTACTGTTGAATCTACCTGTCTTTGCATATACTATAGTTTATCAAAAAAATTACATTATTACAATATAGGATATAATTAACGACCTCTTAAACAAGTTAGGGTTTTAGGTGAAACCCACATATTCACAGGCAGACTAACCGTTGCAAATAAAGTCGATCCTGGTAACAATCAACATGGCTGCACACTTATGCTTTTCCCACTTGTTAAAGAGTAATAAATTTCTTTTTAAAAGAAAAATTTGCTAACATAAACATATGACAAGAAGAGAATCAGATCAAACAGATCAGAGTGAAACAATTGATACTTCTCCTTTACCCTTCTATGTTAACCTTGGTCACCAAGACCTGGTTCATGGCCAACCAACAGCAATAGGTGAAGACAGTATTGATTTGGCTACAGTTGTTGGAACCTCAACAAACTGGGAACAAAGGCAAATGAATTTGTCATTGTTCATAAATCAACTTGGAAATGACATTGCTTCACTAGATGTCCTAGTGCAACTAGAGAATAGATCAAGGGCTACTCCGCTTACTCCAGAAAAAGTAGAAGAAAGAGCGCAGCGAAAAGCAGTCCTCAAAGCAAGACTGGAACAAAATGCAAATTCTGTTGTGGAGTACATTAACAGAGTATGGGGCACCTTCTACAAAAAGACAGACAAATTAACTCTTGATGATTATTATAATGAAAGCCTAAATAGTGTAGCTTTAGGCGATGAAGAAAAAGGCGATCCAGGAGTCGAACCAAATGCAAAAATGTTTACAAAAAGAGTTGGTGTATTTTTTTCACCACTTTCTCTTATGGATACCAAATCAAAGCCCAAAAAGCTTACTTTCATGGGTTCAACAGTTCAAAGATTATCTCAAGCCTCTGGAGCACTAAAAAAAGCTGCATAAAAATTATCTGCTTCAGAAGTGTATATTTATACTTTTGATTTTCTTTATAAATCTATTAACTGATTTAATATACTCTTATTGGATAAAATTAAACCATGAATGAGAGGCATGTCAGAACAGCAACCCATATTGGTGGTGTTGCAATTACAGATTTAGCTAAAGCAAGAAATCCGTATTTACTTGCAGAGGTTTCGGGTAATCTGCAACATCCCCGAAGAATAGCTACTTTACCATAACATATTTTGCGCCCTTTGTTACTCCCTGTTTTTTAATAATACCTGCACCCACCAATTCCTTTAGATCTAAAAGAACAGAGTCTTCGGAAATCATTGGAAAAATACTTTTAAATGCCTTGTTTTCCAGATATCCTGTTTTTTGAATGTATTCTATAATTTGCAACTGTCTGTCGGAAAGTAAAATCGGTTTTCCGCCAAGCTTCTCTTTTATTTTTACATCGGTTGAAACATGTTCCACTTTTTCTTTTATTTTTGCAAGCTCTATACTTAAACCTTCTGTAAAATATGTAAGCCATTCTGTTAAATCTCCATTGTTTGTTTCAACAGATTGTAATCCTTGGTAATATCTGGACGCATCTGTGTCAAAATATTCTTCCAGCGAAAAAAACTTTCTTATGTCGTAACTTTCCGTAAATAAAATAAGCGTGGATAAAGCCCTTGCAACACGTCCGTTTCCATCAACAAAAGGATGAATACGTACAAGTTCGTAATGAACAACTCCTGACTTCAAAATTGGGTGTATATCATCAAAATTAGTGCTGTTTATAAACGCAACTAAATCATTAATTTGGAATGGAACGCCTTGGGGTTCTGGTGGCCTAAAAGCTACCTCCCCTGTTATGCTGTTTTTAATAACTACCTGTGATTTTCTGTAAACACCCGATGTTTCCTCAGGTAAAATTTTATTTACCGTCATTTTGTGTAACTTTTTTATAAATTCGTCGTCTATTTGAAATTTGCTATTTTCTATTTGCAGCTCTCCTATTAAATCCATAACCTTTCTGTAATTAATAACTTCCTGGATATCCCTTTCACGGGCTAATATATTTTGTCCCATCACAACTTTTTCCGCCTGTGACAAATTTAATTCGTTTCCTTCAATATGCGTACCATAATGGACAGAACGCACTAAAGCTTCATTTTGGAATTTCTTTTCATAAAATGGTAAAAGCGGAGCATGTCTTATAACTTCCCTCGCCGCCTCAATTGTACTTATATTACGTAATACTTTGTTTGTAATTGTAAACTTAGGACTATACATAAATTTTATTTGCCTGCCCCGCATAAACGCCCCTTGACTGCGTGGATATAGACCACCAGACGGGGTAAGTTTTGTGTGGGGTGATCGAATATTTAGGATTATACATATTTAAAATAAGACGAAGGGAATAAAATTTTCGCTGTTCGCATCTTGCGAGCGAGGGAAAGTTTATAAACAGAAAAAGTTCTTTCGCGCTGCAATTGCGGAACAAGAAAATTTTGTTCCCAAGTCTTTATCTGGCATGAAACAAAATTCTGCTATAATTATACCATGGCTGGGTCACAACAAGAAAAAAAGAAGAAACTTTCAATAGAAATTATCCGTCAAATGCTCACCCTTTCAACAAGTGCGTTTGGTTTAGTCGCAGCGCTGGCTTGGAATAGTGTTATACAAGAGTTTGTAAATGCATACATTAAGAAATTTCTGCCGGCAGGTAGTGGCATTATCTCCCTTCTAATTTATGCCATTATAATAACTTTACTTGCAGTATTTATAACTTTTGAACTCACCCGCCTTATCGAAAGACTAGATAAATAAGAGATAAGAAATCACAAACTTCAATGACCAATGACCAAGAAATTTGTGATTTGGGATTTGTGATTTTACAAAAGATATTTCTTCATTAATTTAGGAATCTCTTCAACCAAATCTGACGCGTTAAAATAATACCCTACCCGCTCAAACAAACTCTCTCCTGCTTTTTTGTTGAAAAAACTCGCGGCCTTTGCGCTTAAAAATGCTTCGTTTTTACAAAAAAGAGAGGCTGTGAGTCCTGCCAACACGTCCCCTGTCCCGCCTTTACTCATTCCCGCATTACCTCCACCCACCACTTCACAGATATTTGATGAACAAACAATATCTACATGCCCTTTTAAAAGAATTGTTGTTTTATACATGCCTGCCATCTGTTCTACAGCTTCCGGTGTTGCACCCAAAGAAAACAGCCGTTGGAATTCCCCCGGATGCGGCGTAATAATGCAGGATTTTAAATCAAGAAGCCATTTTGGCTCAATCATTTGCAAAGCTCCCGCATCAATCACATATCGTTTGTTTGGATATTTTTCAATGATGTATTTTGTTAAAAAATATGTCTGGGTACCCTCGTCCTTTATTTTATCAATGTCTCCTAAATTTGAAATTTGAAATTTGAAATTTGAAATTCCGCGCTCTGCGCGGTTCATTCCCGGCCCTAAAAGTATACAATCTGCCTCTTCGATATAATCTTCTATACTCTCCCTTGATATAACAATGCCATTTCTGAATTCTTTTTTTGCCTCCATTACTATCTGATTATTTACAGGCACGGATGCATAGAAAACCATGTCTACAATTTTACTGGCAATAGATAATGCCCAAATACTTGCCGCATGGAAAAGTTCAGATCCACCGATAATCAATAATTTACCATTTTGGCCTTTATGCGAGTTTTCCGGAGGAAGATATAAATTCTTTAACTCGCTTTCTTCAAAATTTTTCATATTCTTATAAAATATGTTGGCTATGTATGATTGTTCAATTAAAAGTGAATCGAAATTCGATTGTGTAATAATTTTAAAATCTTGAAACGTTGGTAATCGAATTTCGCTTAGCGAGCTTGGAGCGAGCGTTACCTTTTAATTGCGACAAGCATGCGCTAAGCCAACTACACTCTATCTTTTTAATTCTATCACAGAAAAATCTTGCAACTGATTTTTTTCTATAAACTCTTTGTGCGTTGTTGTAATAATAATTTGCATACCTTTCACTCTATCTAAAACAAGAGCTATATGACTGCTATCAAGTTCGGAAAATATGTCATCTAAGACAAAAAGCGGCTCTTGATTAAGGATTTTTTCTGTAAAATTAATTTGCAGCAGTTTGAGTTGTAATATTGCCAAACGTTGCTGTCCCCTGGATCCAAAATTACGGAGATCTTTTTTTTCTTTTGCATAGTCCATTAGTCCAAGTATAAAAAAATCATCACGTTGCGGCCCAACCAATGTATTTCCCGCGCCAACTTCCGCTTCTATATATTCATCCAATCTTTCGCGGGAAATTACACTTTTATCATAAATCGTTTCTATATCAAAAATATTCTTCCCGGAGGAATTTACAAAATTTAAGAAATCTCCTCTTTTTTTTGTAATAATCTGCCCGTTTGTTATAAGAAGATTATCCCAATAGGCAAATTGCTCTGTATTTCTTTTGCCGGTCTCTTTTGCCAAATCTAAAAGCGCGTTTCTTTGCCTTAAAGCTTTGTCATATGTTGTTTTTGAAAATCTATAATCCCTATCTACTGTTTCCAAAACATTGTCTAAAAACTGCCTTCTAAGTGATGGGCCGTCAATTATAATATCCAACTCTTCAGGTCTAAAAAGCACAGTCGGTAAAAATCCTACAAAATTATTTCTAGATTTAGCTACTCCATTAACAGAATATCTTTTTATAAACCTTCCTCCGGCAGATTCTCCTTGGGCAATTGTTACTTCCAGTTTTGTTTTATTTTCTCTATCATCCACAACAAGTCCCCCAATATGGGAAACATCCTGCCCAAACCTAATCATTTCGTAATCTTTTTGAGCTTTAAAGCTTTTTCCTGTTGCAATCAAAAGAATTCCCTCTGTTAAATTTGTCTTTCCGGCAGTATTTTCCCCAACGATAATTGTTGTATCTGAATTAAATTCAAATTTTGATTGTTTGTAATTACGGAAGTTTTGGAGAACTATTGATTTCAAATACATATGGGGTATTGTACCATTGTTATTAAGGATGAAGCAGCACGCGACTTGAGTAATTAATATTGTTATTTGGACAAATTCGTCATTTTTTTTGTTTTGAACATCGTTACTATTTCGCAGTCTGCTGTGAATGCAGATTTCTTGTTTCGTCATTTCGAAGTTTTGAGCATGTTCCCAATTCTCCAATTCGGTATTTTGTGCATGAGTCATGAGTGAACATATCAGGGGGATTCCTCGGCAGCCAAAGGCTGACTGAGGAGGGGGGTGAAATCACCCGATTATGTGAACGAATGACGATAGCACAAAATGAGATTTGGAAGGAGCTTTTGGTACTTTTACGGCTAAAAGTACAAAGAAAAATTAGTACAAAAAAGATATTATTCTATCGTAGTGCCTACAAACTTTTTACCTTCAAAATAACTTTCCACGTTTTCCCAGTTTTCCCCATTCATTACAACCACTTTTACTCCAATTTCTTGTGCTTTTTTGGCAGCAATCGGATCAAATGGCGCGTTAAGTCCCGGCGTCCATTCGTCCCCTATTAAACCTCTAAACCCGTCCCAACTTAGCTTGTCAAATGGCTTTGCGTCTTTAAATTTCTTCGGATCTTTATCATAAACCTGGGCAACATTTGAAAGATTTATAACCGTTGATACGTCGTAATCCTCACATAAAAGTACAGCATCATAATCTGTAGACCAACCCGGTTTCCAGGCTGCCGCAATAACAACAGGTTCTGTAACTTTTCTTATAATTTCGTAGTGTTTAATAATATACGGGTGTGCAATATCGCGGAATATTGTGCGGACTAAATGGCCGTTTAACCTGCTTGAATGAATTCCTAACCAATCTAAATCTTCTCTTGAAAGTTCATGCTTAATAACATCGCGTCCAGCATCAATATAGTGTCTAGCTGTTGCTCCTCCCCCTGTGACCAAAAAAAACTGGCGGTTCTTGTGTTTCGCCAGTTGCTCGCGGACAAAGCTATTGAGCTTTGTAAGAAATGGGGTGTCAATTCCCCCATTGGGGACAATAAGTGACCCCCCAATGGACATGATAATTTTATCTGTGTATTGAGTCCCCATAAAGCTCCAATGCTTACATGGTATTGTACTACAAGGTGATAAATGGAACAAGGGGAAGGAGAAAGAGGATAAAATTTATGCAGCTTATTGACTTACTGCGGCAGCAGGACTTCTTCGTCTACGAACCGGTTGATGTTCTCTAAGTATATTGGCAGCAGCTACAGTAGATTGTTCTCCTAAAAAATCTGCTCCTTCTTCAAAAAACAATTCTGGTTTATCTGCAAAACTTCTAGTAGCTGCCCAACTTGTTATTCCAATCACTGTTACTCTGTCTCTAGATACACCGGAGGCTTCGAGCCTTGTTAATATTTCGCTTTTAGCTTCTTCACCAGTATAATGCCTCCCCCACTTAGGGCCATAAGTTTGACGATCGTTCATTATTAATACCAAATGTCCACTACCCGATTTTTTACCTACCACCTCGCCCATTAATTTCGAATCACCTAGTGCGAGCCCTTCTTGCCAATCGCTTGTAACAATATTTGCATCTTGGAGGCCAGGAGTTTTTGCAGCTGTTACTTTAAACTTATCTCTGCTATCTGTCATTCCGCCTACATACCAAATAGTTTGCGCAC
>JANWKV010000006.1 GCA_025451195.1 Candidatus Microgenomates bacterium
AAACAATCAAAGGATTTGAATCATTTGAACATGCTGATATGTGGCTTAATGGATATTTTTTGAAAAGAAGAATGCAACCGTTTACCGATTGTACAAAACAATTTGCAAGATTGAATGGCACCGCTTCTTTACAACATTCCGTACATCATCCTAATGCGTATTTTCATGCTTTGGAGTTGATAAAAAAGCGCCCGTTTTGAAACGGTGTGGGTGTGGAGGCGGAGGGGGTGGGATTTGAACCCACGGTACCTTACGGTACGGCGGTTTAGTAAACCGCTGCACTAGGCCACTATGCGACCCCTCCATTAAATTCAGAGGAAGTTGCGCCTTGAGGGCGCCCCTCCATTAAATTTTGAAGAACCTGAGTTTTTATTATACCATCTCAGATTGGTATTTTTGGGTTGTATCTTTTTGCTCCCTGAGTATCTTTATTTTTTGCAAAATACTGTCGATCAAATTTTTTTCCAAATCCGAAAATACATCCTCTTTTTTAGTTTTTGATTTTTTTATCTTCTCTTTCCAGGAAAACCACTCAGACTCTTTAAGTTTTTTATACTGCCAATCTGTTTTTTGAATCATATTTTCTACTTCTATAAGGAGCATTTCCAACTGTTCTATTGTTTGATCTATCACATTATCGTCAAGATTTTTTTCCAAAGCTCTCAGTGTTTCCAAATCATGCTCTCTGTATGCTTTGTTCAATTTTTTAACAATGTCTTCTCTTTTTGATTTTTCTTCCTTTTCTATTACTAAATCCGGATGAAATTTTACAATCAGTTTTTTCCAAAGTGTTTTTATCTGCAACAGTGTTTTTTTAGAAACCTGTTTTTGAGTCGTTATTATTTGCTCTTTTTCTTCATTTCTTTCCTCTTCTGAGAATAAATCATTGTAAAAAGAATTACTTTCTTTTTTAATTGCTTCTTCAATGCTTAACCCGTTGTTTAAATTTTCATTAAGGTTTTTTTGCTGCATTATTTCCAGATCCAATTTATTATCTTTTTCCAAAAGGGCACCTATCCTAACCGAGTATTCGTGCTCTATAAGCATTAGCTCTTCCCTGAGTTTCTCCAGTTTTTCCATTTTCTGCTCAAGGATTTTTTGTTTTCTCGCAATGGAATCCCTAAGCTGGATTTTTTGCTTTTCTTCTTTTGAAGTTACTGTTTGGACCGCTTTATTCATAGAGCTGAAGCTAAATCATACCACAAAGAGGGGGTTTTTAAAAGGAATTATTTCCCGCCGATAAGCTGAACGAGGTTATTGTCCAAATCGTAAAAGGTTGCAAAATACCTGTCCATTGTTGGCGCTTTAAATGGTTTTGCTAAAAATTTTACACCGCGGTCTTTTAATATTTTGTACGTTTCTGATACGTGATCAACCACAAAATTAAACATGTGCCTGTGGATATCCTTATTTTTACCATGAACTTTGGAATGTTTTCCAATCCACAAATATACATTCCCAACCATAAATCCAACGCCTGTGTCATCGGGGTGGTTTAATTCTTCCAATATTTTCAAACCCAATTTTTCCTGATACCAGCCAACAAGCGCTTTATAATTATCAGACCAAATAAGAATTGCCGAAATATCTTTTATACCAACGTCTTTCATATCAAAACGCGGATAAAGTAGTATTCGGAAGGAGAGTCGCCTTCTGCAAGCCATTTATGCATGGCACTGGCAGGTATTATAAAAACATCTTCCGGAGCATATTCCAAAACTTCGTTTGCGCAAAACACTTTTCCCTCCCCTTTTAAAATAATTCCAATTTCAACATAATTTGGGTGGTTGTGCCAGTCATATTTTTCACCTGGGCGCAAAACTCCTTTTGTTATAGCGTCAATATATTTACTGCCGGTTGTATCTTTAGTTGCCAAAGTTTTTCGTGTGTTTTTTACATTATGGATTTCTTCAAACGGAAGATTGTTTATATTTGTTCTGGTAAATTTCATGATATTCTCCTTATTATAAAGCTTTTATGCTTAATGTAAATGGTTTATTAAATTTCTACACCAAAGACTTTTA
Organism: Candidatus Microgenomates bacterium; assembly: GCA_025451195.1. Taxonomy (GTDB): domain Bacteria; phylum Patescibacteriota; class Microgenomatia; order Levybacterales; family UBA12049; genus JANWKV01. The sequence continues at coordinate 2,025 of JANWKV010000006.1, forward strand.
AATCTTTTATAATCTGTTCGTTTGATTTAAAAATAATACCTTTCATGCCAACATTTTCTGCGCCCTCAATATTTGACTTTCGATCGTCAATAAAAATACTCTCTTCAGGCTTTACTTCCAGGCGCTTAACGATGATTTTGTAAATTTCCGGTTCCGGTTTAATTGCACCACCAACCTCGGTTGAAACAACAGTCACGTCAAAATATTTTGGAAGATGATACATTTCAAATAATTTTTCTTTCCATTCCCTTGGAAAATTAGATAAAAATCCTGTTTTGTATTTTTTATGTAAATGTGAAATGTAATTTAGAAGTTGAGTATTAAGAGTAAACATAGAAAACATTTCTTTTTCTATTTGCGCTGTGTCTTTCCCGGATGCTTTACTTAATTCCAAAAGTAATTCTTGAGTTGAAATCTCTGTGCTGTCTACTTTCTTTGACAAATCCATAAAATGGATTTCTTTTTGAGAAATATCCAAAATATTTTTGTATAACCAATTCCAGTAGCCCTCCCCAACAATAACCCCTGCAAAATCAAAAATTACAGCTTTTATCATAACTTATTTATTTTGTGATAAATACTTGGGATATTTTCTCTACCGTATTTTAAAGCTTTTGCCATCCAGATTAACTCACCGTATGCTCTTTTAATTCTGCGAATATATCCTTCATCTATTATTGTCTCGTCTTTATTGAATAGGTTTTGCACCTGGGGAAAATAAACATCGGAAAATGTTACTACCATTCCCATTTCCCGGACAGTTGGGACAAGTTCTTCAATTGCACGTGCTCCTCCAAAAATTCCATTTGAAACTCCTGCAAAAGCAACAGGCTTATGAATGTAATTTTGCAACTCGCTATCTAACATTCGTTTTAAACTCCCAGGGAAACTGTGATTATATTCCGGAGTTACAATAAAAAATCCATCTGCCCTTTTTGTTATCTCTGAATACCTTGGGTCTTTATTTTCCAGGTCATTGCCGTCATATGGAAAATTGTAATTCTGAGGATCGACTAACTCAACTTCAATTTCCTCAATTTCCTGCCCTATTTTAGTAACAAGGTTTGCTACTTTTATAGATTCCCTTTTGGGCCGCGTTGTGCCTAGCAAAATTGGAATAAATAATTTTTCCATAATCATATTTCATTCTGAACTTGTTTCAGAAGTTTTACCAACTTTTCTCTCCAAAATGCCTGAATTTCTTTTGCTTGTTTTTGAGTTGGAATTTTTTCATGTCCAACTGCAACTTGTGATTTACCTTCTCCTTTTGAATAGAACCCAACATCTACTCGAGTTTTCCCATCCGACCATTTTATTCGCATTGATTTATCTTTTGTTGCTTTTGTAATAGTAAATTTTTCCGAAAGCCACTGTTTTCTTTTTTTCCCATCTTCCCAAAAGCTGTAAAGAATATTTATAGGTACAGGAACTGTTTTTGATGCACCAACCTGAAACCCGCCAGAGTTTTGACTATCAATTCTTAATCCTTTTGCTTTTTCGTATCCAACTGTTACCATTTGCGACCACCAACCGCTTTTTAAATAATTATCATTAACGAATTTTGCTATTTCTTTGTGAGGCTTTTGAAAAAGCATTTCTTTGTCTAAAATGACAATCCATTCGTCCCAGGTTTTACCGGTTGCCTTCTTAACCGATTCGGAAAACATTCCGTTTACAATTTCTGCCATAAAACAATTATAACAAAATACAATATGGAAAATGTTGTATTAATGCAATTTTAATTGCGAATGGTACAATGGATATGTGAAAGCATTACTTGATTTCTTTAAAAAAAATTCATTGCTTTTTATCTTCCTGACTCCATGGATTGTTGACACATTTGTTACTCTTTTAGGACAAGACGAAAGCTTCTGGCACGGGTCGCTTTTTATAAACGAGGCACATCCTATTTATCATTATTTACTAACACTTGGCCCTATACCTTTCATTATGGGTAATGTGGTGGAGCTTTCGATTGTTTATTTTTTTGTTAAAATTTTGCCAAGACCAATAAATCTAATGCTTGCTCTTGGATACGGGACAGGCACTGTTTGGTCTTCGAGCAGTTGGACATACACCATTTTAAGTAAATTTTTACCGGGTCAGGAAGTAAATGCGTTTTATTATGACTGCATCTATTTAATTCTAATGGGGATAATTGCGGGTTTTTGCGTTAATTTATATTTTGAAAGTGTTTTTAAGAAGAAAAAATAAATCCTACATTTTTACAACTTTTGAAACAAGGTTATCTCCAATTTTTTCAACCTTTACAAAAAAATTAAATTTATCAAACATCATGCTGTAATGGAAATCCTCTTCCGGAAGAAATGTAACCCCCGGGTCTAAAAAAAGCTGTCCGCCTTTGGTAAGACGCATTGCCTGTACAATTTCTTTTTTGTTTATGGTCTTTTCTTGCAGCATATCGGATAAGTAATCAGCAAATAGCATATCTTCCGGATCTGTTGAGACAATTGAAACAAGACTTGGATTTTGTTTTTGAATATGCAAAACAATTGCAGATCCTGTTACAAAACTACCAAAGATTAGCTCTTTTGCGTTTATTGCCCTAACCAACCCTTGTGTTCCCTGTGAACTTCTGTGAACAATTGTTTTACCTGATAAATCAATTTTAGAAATTTCAAATGGAGAATTACCAAAATCAAATCCTTTTATTTTAATCGCTTTATTCTCACCCATTAGTAAATATTTTGGATTTTCTTTTTTTAATGCAAAAGCTTCTTCCGCTGTTGCGACAGGCAAGATTTGTTTTGCGCCTTTGTAAAAAGCGAAAGCTTCTGTTGTTGCGGCGCGTAAAATATCTATAACAACTACTACTCCTTTCGCTTTAACTGCATTTGGAACTCCGTAATATTTTTGTATTTTCATGTGGAAATTTTCTTAAAGGGGAAATTAACTAAATTTTTCATAGCCTAAAATAATAAAATAGACTAAAACAGGAAGATATAAAAATCCAACAAAAGAAGAACTACTTTCCTGTGATGCACCTATTTGAGAAGAAATCTGTGTCACATAAAATATTGCCAACGTAAAAATTCCGGTCAAAATGCATGAATATACGTAGAGTATTACTCTCCAAACATTCCATTTATATTTTTTATACTCAATAATAATAACAATAAGAAAAATTGCAATTGGTGACAAAGAGAATATACCGGCAACCGGATCTTGAGCCGAATCAGAACTACTGCCTGTTGGAATAAGAGTAAAAAGAGTTAGAAACAAAAGCATAAAAGTCGAATAACCCCAAAGGGCGGTTCTCAAAAGCGCAAATTCCTTATTATTATTTTTCATCTTTATTAAGAGTATTCAAATGAAACAAAAAAGTAAAGTCAAATCATAAAGGTGTTTCCAAAATTTAATTGACAGTTTTATAAAAAAAATCTATGTTATGGATATGATTGTCAAAAAGAAAGACGGATACTATGTTCTTTCCGGAAAAACTAAACGCAATTTAGGTGGTCCATATAAAACCAAACAAGAAGCGGCAAAAAGATTAAGACAAGTAGAATTTTTTAAACATCAAAAATGAAAATAAGAAATATACTAATAATTGTCTTGATATTAATTGCGGGTATATATTTATTTTTTAAGACTCCTAAAACAACACATACTCCTCAAGCATTGCAAAATCAAACAACAACAGTTTTGTCTAATTCAACAGCAAAACAAAATACTCAATCTATAAAATATATTTCTGCAGGAGCGAGTCCAAATATCCCTCTAAATTTACCAGGTGATTTTACAATCCACATTTTTGCAACCGGTCTTGGAACTGCGCGCGATTTACAATTTAGCCCAGGTGGAACTCTTATAGTTTCTAATCCATCGGGAAATAGCGTCTATGCACTACCTGATAAAAATAATGACGGAGTTGCGGATGAAATTAAACCTATCATCAGCGGGGAAAATCATGTTCACGGACTTGCTTTTTATAACGGCAAATTATTTATTGCGGACGTAGATAAGGTTGTAAGGTATAACTGGAATGAAACAACTTTAACCGCGACAAAAGATAAAGTTCTTTTTACCCTTCCGGAAAATGAAGACCACAACAACCGCTCATTGATTTTTACTTCGGACGGAAAATTATTTATTTCACTCGGGTCAACGTGTAATATTTGCCGTCAGTCACCAACTGTTGGCGGATCAGTATTAGCATCTGATGCTAATGGTACTCCTCCAAAAGTTTTTGCAACCGGACTCAGAAATTCTCCGTTTTTTGCAATTAATCCTAAGACTAAAGACATTTGGGCAACAGAAATGGGAAGGGATTATTTAGGAGATAATACTCCCCCTGACGAAATTAATATTTTATATGAAAGCAAAAATTACGGCTGGCCTAATTGCTATGGAAATAAAATTCATGATACAAATTTTGACGGAATAAATCCTGACAATTGTGGAAATACCGAACCTCCAATTTACCAAATCCCCGCACACTCTGCCCCACTCGGATTAACTTTTATTAATTCTTCCCAGTTTCCAGAAGACTGGCAGGGCGATTTGCTTGTTGCCTACCACGGTTCTTGGAATCGGTCTGTTGCAACCGGTTATAAAGTTGTGCACCTAAAAGTAAATGGAAATACAATAACCGGCTCCGATGATTTCCTTACCGGGTTTTTACAAGGAACAACGCAAAATTCAAGTTTGGGCAGGCCTGTTGATTTAACTTTTGATAAGTATGGTAATCTTTATTTATCCGACGACAAGTCGGGAAATGTTTACATAATCCAGAAAAAATAGAAATTGCTTTTGTTGTTTCTAAATTTTAAAGATTATATCTACTCCTCCAACAGTAATTACAAGTGGTATAATCTTTAAGTGAAAATAAAAAAACCCAATATCCTCAAACGTCTCATGTTTCAAAAAGGTCAGAAAATAATTACTCTACCCTCAATGAAAAAATTAGGAATTATAAACGGAATGTCTATTGGTAAGGGTGTAAAAAATATGGCGGAAAGATTTGAGCCAAACAATATTGATGATGTAAGACAAAGAAATAGTGATTTTTTAACTGCCATTGGAGCATCATCTTTGTCTTTGGGATTCTTAATGACTAAGACGATTCGTGGACAGTCTCCAATTGTAGATATTTCTAAAGACATGGTTAAAGAATATAAACAGAAAACAAAAGATTTTGAAAATGTTTTGGAAAATACGGAAGCAATGATAACAACAGAGCCTGTTCCGCTTATCGCAAAACTTGCTGATTGTTTTTCGGCAGTTATTTATTCAAAAACTGGTAAAGGAAAAAAGATTCTAGCACTTTTACACTTAAGTCGCGACCAGGTAGATAATTTATTAATTGGAAAAGTTATTGAGCATTTGACGATTAAGTTTAATTGTAATCAAAATGAAATGGTTATCGGTATTTTTCCGGGAATGGGAAAACCTTATCATACGATATCCTTAAAAGACAAAGACAAATTTATTATTGAAAAAAATTGGAAGGGATTTATGGAAAAATCTGGGGACGGTAAAAAGATTATTCTTGATTCTTTAGGAAATATAATTAACCAATTTGAGAAATCAGGAATTAGACCGGAAAATATAGAGGCTTACGGTTATTCAGATGAGGTTGATACGTTCACTTTAGCACGAAAAGGCTTTGCCTTTTCTAATAGATATTCAACAAGTACCAGTCAGCCTGAAAAAAACGGCCGTAATCTAGTTGTCGTACAATTACCAAAAATTGTTTAGAAACTTTAGAAGATTTTATTACCTTAAAATTAGTAGTCCATTCCGCCCATGCCGCCTGGCATTGCCGGAGCTGAGCCTTGATTCTTTTCAGGAATATCTGTCACTAAGGCTTCTGTTGTTAAAATCATTGAAGCAACAGATGCAGCATTAATAAGAGCAAGTCTTGTTACTTTTGCAGGATCAATAATACCTTTGTCCAACATATTACCAAGTTGGTTTGTCATTACATCGTAGCCCACATTTGGATTTTTTGCTTCGTTTATCTGTTGTAAAACAGATTGCAAATTAACTCCTGCATTGGAAAGAATTTGAGAAACAGGCGCTGCCAAAGCATTAAATAAAACCATCCACCCTGCATTGCCGTAATTCATAAATTCAACAACTTGTTTATTCCCCGCTCCTTTAGTTGATTCAACTCTGTTGTAATCTGTAACCAAAGATGTCCGCGCCCTGAGAAGTGTTATTCCTCCACCCGGGACAACACCTTCTTCAAGCGCTGCTTTTGTTGCCGCAACAGCATCGTTTACTCTTTCTTTTTTATCTTTCATTTCTATTTCTGTTGCCGCGCCAACATTTATAACTGCAACACCACCGGAAAGTTTTGCTAATCGCTCCTGTAGTTTTTCTTTATCGAAATCAGAAGTTGTTGTTTCTATTGCCTGTTTTATCTGGGCTATTCTTGCTTTCAAATCTGCAGCTTTACCTTTTCCACCAATTATTCTCGCGTTTTCTTTGTCTGCCCATACTTTATCTGCCCTTCCGCAGTCTTCTAAAGTTACGGATTCAAATTTCTTGCCTGTATCTTCACTAATTACTGTTCCGCCTGTTAAAATTGCTATATCTTCAAGCATTTCTTTTCTTCTGTCACCAAAACCAGGTGCTTTAATTGCCAATGGATTAAATGTACCTTTAAGTTTATTAACAACCAAAGTTGCCAATGCTTCACCGTCTATATCGTCCGCAATAATAACTAAATTTCTGGAAACTTTAATAAGGCTTTCTAAAAATGGAAGGAGTTCTTGTAAATTGCTGATTTTTTTATCGGTTATAAGAATGTAAGGATCTTCAATTTCCGATTCCATTCTGTCAGGATTTGTTACAAAGTAAGCGCTGGCATAACCTTTATCAAATTCCATACCCTCTTTATAATCAATAGACATCTCAACCCCTCTTCCTTCTTCAACAGTTACAACTCCGTCTTTACCAACTTTTTCCAAAGCTTCCGCAATAAGTCCGCCAATTACTTCATCTTGAGCAGAAATTGTTGCAACTTTTTTTACATCTCCGCCTTTTACTTCCTGCTTCATTGTTTTCATGGCACCTAAAACACGTTGTACTCCTGTCTCAATTTCGTGTTTTAACTGCATTGGGTTATACCCTTCGTTGATTTTTTGGATTCCCTGATTAACAATTTCACGGGCAATAATTGTGGCTGTAGTTGTTCCGTCTCCTGCAACATCATTAGTTTTACTTGCTGCCTCTTTTACCATTTGCGCGCCCATATTTTCAAACGGATCAGGAAGTTCTATTTCTTTGGCAACTGTAACTCCATCGTGAATAACAGACGGGCCGCCCCATTTTTTATCAAGTGCTACGTTTCTTCCCTTTGGTCCAAGAGTTGTAACTACTGCTTTTGCAAGTTTATTAACACCCTCAATGAGTGCTTGCCTTGCGTCTGTACTATATTTAATTTGTTTTGCCATAAAATTAATTCAAAATTTAAAATCAAAAATCAAAATTTAAAGTTTAAATTTAATGTTTAATTACTTTTTATTTTTAAATTTCATTTTTAACTTTTTACTTTTAACTTACAATCGCGAGTATGTCTTCCTGGCTAATTAGAGTCCATTCTTCCGCGCCAGCACCCATTTTTATTTCATTTCCTCCCCATTTTTTGTACATAACTTTGTCACCAATTTTTACAACCATTGGGTGCAAATCACCTTTTGGTCCTATTTTCCCTTTACCAACTGCTTTTACAACTCCAATCTGTGGTTTTTCTTTTGCGCTGTCGGGTAAAATAATACCCGATGCAGTTTTTGTTTCTGCTTCCAGTGGGGCAACCAAAACATTATCAAATAACGGTGTAACTTTCATAAAAATTGTGGACAATCTCCTTAAAAAAATCACTCTTGCGAGATGATTGCTAATTTATACCATTTTATATTTTTTTTTGCAATAACCTATAGAAAAGTGATTGAGTTTGAAAAGCTTGACAGAGTATATGTACTCCTTTAGCATAGACTTAAGCCCTTAATTTGGGCGGGTTTTGCTGTTTATACTACTCATACTTGATTTTGCAAAAAAAATTGATGAGATCAAAATCAAGTAATCGGGTACTATACACTATTTGCAAACCTGAGTTAGCTAAGTATATGAAACGACTTTTTATCCTGGGATTTGTTTTTGTACTTCTGTTGGCAATCCCGCTTACACTTTTTCTACTTGGGGAGCAAACAAAAACGAGAAGCGGCGCATCCCCTGCAACCAGATTATCATTTGTACCGGCAAGTAAAGATGTTAACGTTGGCGATGCATTTAGCCTTGATGTAAGCCTTAATCCAGGCACCAGTGGAACACCAAATGTTATTTCCTTCATTAACCTGAATATTCAGTACTCAAGCAATCTGGCACTTGATACAACCAAAGGAGATAATAATAGCGGAATTACAATTCATCCTGTGAATGGTAAGGCATTGGTAATTCTAACTCCGCTTTCCGCTCCCCAATGTGGAGCCGCGACTTGCTTAGTTACTTTGTCTTTAGGTGTAAACCCTGGAGATCAGGGAATTCAAACTGTTATTCCGGCTCTTATTACTCTTTATATGGTTGCGCAAAGCGCTTCGGATCCAAACAACCAAAGTACAATTGATTTGAGTTCATCAAAAATTTATTCAACAGGCCAGAACGACCAACCAAGTAACAACGTATTAACAGGAGCGGATCCAGCTACAATCAACGTTACTGCACCAAGCACAACTCCAAGTCCATCTGTTACCGATAGTCCTACTCCGGCAGGAGGAGAAACACCAACCGACACGCCTGTACCCGGTGGAGGAGGAAATCCAACGGATACACCAACCACTGTACCAGGATCTACAACAGGAACTCCTCAAGCAAGCGGAACACCCACCTGCACAAGTCTTGCTGTAGATAATTTAAATGGTAATGCCCCTCTTACGGTTAACTTTACTACAACCGGAAACGATGCAGATGGTTCTGTCAGTAAAATAACCTACAATTTTGGAGACGGACAAGTTCAGGATATAACAAGCGGCAGCGGCATTGGCACAACAGTTGTGAATTCTCAAGTAGCACATACTTATAATTCCGACGGAACATATACAGCAAGTTCTGCAATTACAGACGGTGGCGGCGCGGTAAGTGATCCTGGCGCTTGTACCCAAACAATTACAGTAGGCTCTGGCGGAGGCACTTCTACGCCAAGCGCAACAATGATTGCAAAAGCACCAACCGCAACGCCAACAATTCCATCAAGCGGACCTGGTGAAACAATTGTTAATGTTGGTATACTAGGCGGAGTGTTGTCGGTACTTGGCGCAATACTTATCTTTGCATTATAATGCATCAACTAAATCACAAGCCCCAATGACCAATGTCCAACAAATTTTCGTTGGAACTTAATTTTGTGATTTGAGATTTGTAACTTGGGATTTGAGTTCTATTTACTTTCAATCATTGAAAATAGCGCCTCTTGGGGAATTTCTACTTTACTGATTGTAAACATTTTTGATTTGCCTTTTTTCTGTGCTTCCAGCAATTTATCTTTTCTTGTTCTGTCTCCGCCACTCATCTTTGCCAAAACATCTTTTCTAAATGGGGAAATTTCCTCTCTTGATAAAATTCTTCCCCCAATTCCTGCCTGAATAACCTGTCTGTATTGTTGTCTGGGGAGTGCGTCTTTTAATTTTTTAGCCTTTGTCCTGGCAATCTGTTCTGATTCGTCTTTATACGCAAATTCCGACAAAACATCAATCGGATTATCGTTAATTTTTACTTCTATATTAACCAAGTCCGCGCTTTTATATTCTGTTAATTCGTAATCTATGCTTGCAAAACCGGCTGTAACCGATTTTAAGTCCGGCGACAGGCCGTGTATAAACTGACTGTAAGGCATGTCATATTCCAAAATAACATTTGTATCCTGATATTCCATATGCAACATTTGACCGCGCTTTTTTTGGCAAACTGTCATTACAGCACCCAAATATTCCTGCGGAACGTGTATTGTTAAATGCATATACGGCTCTTTGTATTTGAGTTCTCCTCCCGGGGCCTTTTCTTCTTCATATAATACGTGAGGAAGTGTAAATAAAGGTTGCAATTGAAATTCTCTTACTAATCTTTCCCTGAAGATATCAGCGTGCAAAAGACCTAAAAAACCTATCCTGAATCCGCTTCCCAAAAATGCGGAATATTCATCGTTGTATGTAATTGATGCGTCAATAAGCGTTAATTTTTGGATTGCCTCCCTAAGAGGCACTAATTCATCTGTTGATTTTGGATATACGCCAAAAAATACCATTGGCTTTGGTGTTTTATACCCCGGTAGTGGTTCAATCTTAAATTTTGAAGCTTGAAGTTTGAATTCGGATATCGTATCTCCAACTCTGACAAGCCTGATATCTTTTATACCGGTTACAATATAACCGATTTCTCCCGCGGAAAGTTCTCCCGAAGAAACAAGATTTGGAGTAAAATACCCAACATCAATTGCATTGGTTTTTCTTTTTGTCTGCAATAATTCTATTTGGTTATTTGTAGAAATTTTTCCGTCAACTATTCTAACAAATGCTACAACCCCTCGGTGTTCATCGTAAACTGCATCAAAAATAAGAGCCCTTAAAGAACTTTCCAAATTGCCGGAAGGGGCTGGAATTTTTTCAATTGATGTTTCCAGTAACTCTTTTACACCAAGACCTGTTTTTGCAGAAATCAAATGCATTTCCTCTTCTTTAAAACCAAGTGCAATTAGCTGTTTAACAACGCCATCTACATTTGCTCCTTCCAAATCAATTTTATTTATTGCCGGAATTATAATTAAGTTTTCTTTTTTGGCTGCCCTAAAATGTGCAATTGTTTGAGCCTGAACCCCTTTTGTTGCGTCAACAAGTAAAATTACTCCTTCGCAGCAGGCAAGGGTACGTGAGACTTCGTAGGAAAAATCAACATGACCGGGCGTATCTATAAGGTTAAGCATGTATTGCTGACCGTTTAGAAAATATTTCATCCGGACAGGTGCAAGTTTTATTGTAATTCCACGTTCACGAGAAATTGGGTTCTGGTCTAAAAACTGCTCTTTCTTTTCTAGTTTGTTTTTATCAATCGTTCCTGTTATTTCCAAAAATCTGTCGGAAAGAGTTGATTTCCCATGGTCAATGTGGGCAATAATGGCAAAATTCCTTATATTATCTTTATTCATAGTATTGAAGTCCCGTATTTACGACATTTTGAGGCAAGAATACAGATCTTGAGATCAACGAGCAAAGTTACTGGGACAAAATTCCTAATGTATTTTTTATCCATATTTGGTAAATGGATTGTACCATACCCTTCTCAAATGAAAATGCGGTAAGAAGAGTGCAAGCGTAAAAATATAAATAAGAATTTATGAAGGTTTAAAATGTGCAGGGTCAATTGTTTCTTCTGTTTTTCCAAGTATTTCTCTCCAATTACCCAGTTTTTTAAACATAAGTAAAAATGTTTTTGCCTCTTTTACGTTAAAAAGCCAGGTAAGAAAAATGTAAAGGGAGAGACCGGCGAAAGACGAAATCCCTGTTAGAATTAAAAGATTAATTGTTTTTGTTGTGTCAAAAACCAAACGGTCTAAAAGTTTTATTGGTACGTATAAGGTAAAAGCGGTAAAGAGAGTTGCAACAAAAATTTTTAAGAGAGGTGAAAAAAGGGCGGATATGTTAAATCCATTCGTCTTTTTACCTAGAATAACAAATAAAATAACGAACTGGAAAATACTTGTAATTGTATATGCGGCGGCAATTCCACCTGTTCCAAAATCAACAATAAATTCCCCTCTCCAAAATCCGTTAAAAAATCCGTAAGGTATTACCCCTTGGTGTAATCCCGACCGGTAAATAACAATCGATAATGCACTTAGAATTAGCATCATTACTGTTGAGATTGTCCCGACAATAAGCGGGGTTTTTGTATCATGCAGTGCATAATATGCGCGTGAAACAAGATAGATTAAAGCTTGCGCGAAAAGAGAAATGGAAAAAATACCAAGAGTCCTACCCGTTTCAACTGTTGCCGGCCAGTCGAAAAGTGATGCTCCATAAATAAGTCTGACAATTGGAATACGAAGAACTAAAAACAAAACCGAGATTGGCAGAATCAAATACATCATTTCGTAAAAACTGGTTAGAAAAGTTTCTTTGAATAAAACTAAGTTTTCTCTTTGACGCGATAAAACCGGAAAAGCAGCCTGTGCTATTGTTTGACCAAATAAAACAACAGGCGCAAAAGCCAAAGTTTGCGCATAATCAAAAATAACATAATTTCTCCCCGGATCTTCTAAAAAAGAAACAAGAGTGACTGTAATTAAAATCCCAATCTGAAAAATTGCTATAGAGATAGTCCGGGGCCACATGAGATGAAACACTTCTTTTATTCCTTCCGTATGAAAAAAATCTGCAGGATGAAAATAAAAACCAATTTTTTTTAAAAATGGTAATTGAATTAAAACGAAAATAAACGCGCCAATTACAACTCCCCACGCTGCCGAAAATATGCCGGTACTACCCGAAAGAAGCAGAATACCGATAATAATACCTAAATTGTATGTTGCTGCCGCTATTCCGGGAATAAAAAAGTGGTTATAAGACTGCAAAATTGCAGATAAAAAACTTCCGATAATAAATAGAAGCTCTCCTAGTATTATTATCCTCATTAAATTAGCCATAAGCATAATTTCGTGTTCTGTGAATCCGGGTGCAATCACATATGAGAAAAAATTTGCAAAGACAAACAAAACTACTCCAACAATAAAAAACACGACAAGGCTTAACGATAAAAGTGTTGATGCAAATATCTGCCCTTCTTTTTCCCTGTTTTTAACTAGGTAATTTGAGAAAACGGGAATAAAGGCACTCGAAAGCGCTCCGGCAATAATAATCTGGAAAAGTGAATCAGGAAGTCTTGATGATGCTAAATATATACCAAGAGTGTTAGACGCCCCAAAAATTGCAACAAGAAGGCGTTGTCTGACAAGCCCAAGCACTTGGGAAAAAATAACAGTAGCCATTATTACAAATGCCGCGGAAAGGATATTTGTTTGCCTTTTTAGCAAAAGGCTTAACCCTTTTTTGAAAATATCGTTCATAAATTGCGAAAATTTCCCAGTGAGCTTGTTTTTTACAGTATAGCATGGTAAAATTATCTTATGCCAGTAATAAAATCAGCAAAGAAAAAGCTGCGTGCAGACAAAAAGCGAACAGCTCAAAATAAAGGTGTTAAGATTTTGGTGAAAGAATTAGTTAAAAAAGCAAAAGCCTCCAAATCAGAAAAGGCAATAAAAGAAGCTGTTGTTGCAATAGATAAAGCTGCAAAGAAAAATATTTTCCACAAAAATAAAGCCGCAAGGTTTAAATCTACTCTTGCAAAACTTTTGTCAGGAAAATCTAAAACAGTTACACAACCGTCTACGTTAAAAGCAAAAAAATCTGCAAAACCTCCTGTTAAAAAAACCTCATCCAAAAAAGCAAAGAAAGCCTAATTCTTTAATGAAAGTTATTTTTATTCCCGGCAATGGCGGGGGAAGTCCTCAAGACAATTGGTTTCCATACTTAAAAAGAGAACTTGAAAAATTAGGCGTTGAGGTTATTGCCCAAGAATTCCCGGATAATGATTTGGCAAGGGAGATTTTTTGGATTCCCTATATTAAAAATGAGCTTAATGCGGACGAGACTACGATTCTAATTGGACACTCCTCAGGCGCGGTTGCAGCAATGCGTTTTGCAGAAAAGAATAAAATTTCTGGTTCGGTCTTGGTTGCATCTTACTATACTGATTTAAATGATGAAAAGGAAAAACTTAGCGGTTATTTTAACCGTGATTGGAATTGGGAAGTAATACGGAATAATCAAAAGTGGGTTATTCAATTTGCATCTTATGATGACCCGTGGATTCCGATTGAGCAACCCCGTTTTATTCACAAAAAACTCAAAAGTGAGTATTTTGAATTTAAAAATAAAGGACATTTTGGCGGTGATTACAAAAAACTGGAATTCCCCGAGCTACTTGACGCGATAAAAAAACACCTCTAAAAAACATTAATTTTCTTTGACAAAAGCTCTTAAACACCCTATGCTAAAATAGCCATGAATACGGCTTCTATTAACCTAATTAGAGGTAGAAAACCTCATTTTTTTGATCACTTTGTCGGCTGGGCATTAACTGTTGGGCGGGTTGTTGTAATAGCTGTTGAGGGAATTGCACTTGCTGCTTTTTTGTACAGGTTTGGCTTAGACCGACAACTTATTGACCTACATGACAAAATTGCATCCGAGCAAAATATTGTAAAATTTTTACAAAAAAATGAAAATGTATACAGAAATTTTCAGAACAGGCTTTCTTTATCCAGTAATATTTTATCTGTTCAGGACCAAACACTTAAATCGTTTAAAGATATCAGTAAATTAATTCCCTCCGATATGTCTGTTCAGACTCTTTTATTCTCACAGGAAAATATGAAACTGGAAGCAACAATGCAGTCGGTTAACACCTTTACAACATTTATTGACAAATTAAAAACATATCCGACAGTCGACAGCATTTCTATAGATAGAATTGAAAATAGGACATCGTCCGGGACCATATCAATAACACTTACCGCAACGTTTAAGAAACCTAATACACAAATATGAGCAGATTTTCAACAAATTTTTTAAGATCTTTGAGCCTTCCTAAAAATCTTAACCTAATGGTTACATTTCCAAGATTAAAAGAGGAAAAAACAAGATCATATGCGGCATTTGTAATGACACTTTTGGCAATTATCATTTTTGGTTTTTTTGCCATTAATCCAACTTTAGGAACAATTATAGAACTGAATAAAGAACTCGCGGACAGCAAATACGTGGACCAGCAATTTGTTGAAAAAATATCAAATCTGGCATCTCTTCAGGCAAGCTATACAAAATTAACAAATGACATACCTATTGTTTTAGACGCTGTTCCGTCTGCTCCGGATATCCCAACGTTTCTAGCTCAAGTTCAGTCAGTTGCAACGGTAACGGATATACAACTTTCCAGACTGCAGGTGCAACCTGTTGACATTTCAAATGCCCCCCAGCCCGCGTCAAGCTTTTTGTCTTTTTCTTTTTCTATCGTTGCTTCAGGAACAAAAGACCAGGCGGATAATTTTGTCGATGGTATTTCAAACTTTGACAGACTCATAACTGTAGATAATATTTCGATCGCAAGTCAAAAAGACAGTGGAGATCTGGGATCTGGAACAATATTATTAAACATCAAAGGAAGGGCGTATTTTAAAAGTTTATAGTTATGAAGCAAAAAGATATTGTTTTTTTACTTATTTCATCAGTTATACTTACCTTAGCGTGGATTATTTTTACAATTATCCATAAAGGCATTTCTTCAACAATTGCACCTGTTACAAGCGAACAAATAACTGCTATAAAACCTGATTTCGATAATAAAACAATTTCGGAATTGGTAAGACGTCATAATGGTGCACCGGCTTTTTCACTTTCAACTCCAAGCTCATCAACTTCTGCAGAGGAAACACTGCAGCCAACACCTACTGTTATATCCCAAACACCTACTCCAATTCCAACTGGCCCTGTTTCTTTGATAACCCAAACCCCCAACATAAATGAAAATCAAGCTTCAACCGGAGGAAATACCCAGTGATTACAAAACAAACATTTTGGGATAAAAAAATTCCAACCCTACTTGGGCTTTTATTAATTATTGTAGGAATAGGTACAACAACTTATCTTGCACAAATCGGAATAATCCCATTTATCGGAGCATCGCCTGGAGATAATCCAAAGAATATCCGCGTTACCAACGTCTCCGACACATCTTTTACAGTAACTTATACAACCGATGAAAGTGCTGTCGGGTCTGTATCTGTAACAAGCGGATCGTCTCAACAATTATTTTTAGACGATAGGGATAACACAAACACACCACTTCCACATTTTCTGCATAGCATTACGGTAAAGAATTTACAACCTAAAACTGTTGTTTCTTTTTCTATTCTGTCGGGCAAATCAACTTACTTAAATAAAGATGTTCCATTTACACAAACCACAGGAGATAAAATTAATCAAACCCCCACTTCTGCGGATGATCTCCCAGTGACAGGAAAGGTAGTTGATTCGGGTGGAGAAACTCCTCCCGAAACTCTACTTTATATAACAACAGACGGAGGACAAACTATTTCCACTTTTACAAACCCTGCCGGATTATATGCAACTCCACTTTTAATAAGAAGCGCCGACCTTTCATCTTTTATAAATTTCAACGACACTTCCAAAATACAACTGCTGGCTGTTGGAATAAATGGCCAACAATCGCAAGTTATATTTTTTGCAAATTCTTCAAATCCCGTACCAACAATTACTTTATCTCAAAATTATGATTTTACTCAAAGCGAAACTCCAATCGCAAGCGGATCTGCTCTCCCGGTTGGATTTCCATCATTTGGTCTCGATACTACAATTATTGCAAGTGAAAGTCCAAAAATTGATGTTCCTCAGCAAAACGAAACATTTGTAGATCCAAGACCAGTTCTTCACGGCAAGGTGCTTCCAAATGAAGTTGTTTCAATTTCGATTCATTCGGATGACAAAATTTCAACAACAGTTAAGGCAGATCAATACGGCAACTGGACATATCAGCCGCCAAATGGTTTATCGCCAGGCGCGCACACAATTAGCATTACGTCAAAAGACCAAAATGGTATATTAAAAACTGTTCAATCGGTGTTTACAATTTTAGAGTCCGGCACTCAGGTAGCTGAAGCTGCAACTCCGTCTGCAACACTTACGCCCAGACCCCCAACCTCAACACCCTTACCACCTTCTCTGACACCTACTCCTACCAAAATAAGTCCTCAATTAACGCCGGGCGCATCTGCTTCCCCAGTTCTAACCGCTACTCCAACTCTTTCGCCAACAAATTCTGTTGTTTCCGAAACATCTGTTCCTAAAACCAGTCCAACAAAAGAAATCCCCAGTGCAGGAAGTGAATATGGAGTTTTTGGCAGCATTGTCGGTATAGCGGCAACATTTTTTGGAATAGCAGTTATCTTTTTTACCCATATACCATTATGAAAATAGCAATAATTGGTGCCGGTTTTACCGGACTTGCCGCTGGTTTTACCCTTTCCAAAAAAGGACATAATGTTTTTTTATTTGAAAAAAGAGAAAATCCCGGCGGACTTGCTTTAGGTTTTAAAAAACCAAACTGGCAATGGAGTCTTGAAGAATATTACCATCACTGGTTTACAAACGACCACAACGTATTGTCTGTTGCGAAGGAAATAAAATACCCCGTTTTTATAAAACGGCCAAAAACATCTGTCTTTGTAGATAACGAAATTTTTCAACTTGATTCACCTTTTAAACTTCTTGAATTTCCAAAACTCAAACTTCTGGACAGATTAAGAATGGCAATGGTTTTGGGAATGCTTAAATCCGATCCTTTCTGGAAACCTTTTGAAAAAGTAAAAGCGGAAACGGTTTTAAAAAAAGCAATGGGAGAACGCGGCTATAAAAAAATCTGGGAACCTCAACTGTCCAATAAGTTTGGCGAATTTGCCAAAGATATATCTTTGGCCTGGTTTTGGGCAAGGGTTGTAAAAAGAACTTCAAGTCTTGCTTATCCAGAGGGCGGATTTTTGGAATTTGCAAAAAAATTTGCTGAAGAGATAGAAAAACTAAATGGCAAAATTATTTACGGTGCCAATGTAGCAGGCATTGAAAATGTTGAAGGAAAAATAAGTCTTGGAAAAGAATACGGATTATTTGACAAAGTTATTGTTACACTTCCCGGATTTGCGTTTACAAAAATTTGCAAAAATTTGCCTGAGTCTTATATAAAAACCCTGACATCTCTGCAAGGCCTGGGAGCGCAAACTTTGGTGATTAGGCTGTCAAATCAATTTTTAACAGATAATACCTATTGGCTTAGCATTTGCGAAAAAGCCAATGTAACTGCAATTGTTGAGCATACAAATTTTATGGATAAAAAATATTATGACAATGAACATATTGTTTATTTAGGTAATTATTTGCCAAGAGGGCATAAGTATTTTTCCATGACTGAAAAAGATCTTCTTTTGGAATTTGATCCGCTTTTAAAAAGACTTAATAAGGATTACAAAAAACATTTAATCGGCGCCGATCTTTTTACAACTCCTTTTGCACAACCTATTATTCCAATTAATTATTCACGCATTATGCCCCCGATTAAAACTCCTATCAAAAACGTATACCTTGCAAATATACAACAGGTTTATCCCTGGGATAGGGGCACAAATTATGCAGTGGAATTGGGACAAAAAGTTGCAGATTATATATTCCTTAAAACAGATTTATAAATAACATATAATACCCAATTACTTGCTTTTACAAATCATGGCACAAAATCAAGTATGAGTGGTATATTATTACTCATGAAAATGAATAAGAGAATAATTATTTCAGGCAGTACATTTCTTCTTATTACTTTTATCTGTATAGGTTTTATTTTGAGATTTTATAATATTGATTGGGGCGACCCTTTTTATTTTCATCCTGACGAGCGGAATGTTGCATCAAGCATAACTCAACTCATATTCCCAACACAATTTAATCCGCATTTTTTTGCATATGGATCGCTACCAATATATCTTGTTTTTTTCCTGGGTCTTATTACAAATTTTTTTAGGCAAACGACCGTTTCTTTCCAACAGGCTATTATTCTTATGCGCGTTTTTGCGGCTGTTCTATCGGTCCTTATTATTCCCTCAATTTTTTATATAACTAAAAAAACAACAGATAATAAAACAGCTGCTGTTTTTGCCGCAGGACTCTCTACTTTTAGCGTTGGATTTATTCAATTTGCCCATTTTGGAACTTTTGAAATGTGGCTAACTTTTTTAGGACTATGGCTTTTTTATTTTTGTTACAAAATTACAAGATATGGTAATTTTACAGACACAATTGTCGCAGGAATCTTAAGCGGACTTTTAGTTGGTACAAAAATATCGGGACTTGTTCTTGTACCAATACCGTTTATTTGTATTTTATATTTTGCATTTTTGAAAAAGAAATATTTTTCAATCGGGTTTCTTGAAAGCGCAATGCATATTTTTACATATTGTTTTTTTCTTGGAGCAGTATATTTACTTACCAATCCGTATGTTTTGTTGGATACAAAATCATTTTTAGATAGCATGCATTACGAAACAACAGTGGCAACAGGTGCTCTTCCTGTTTTTTATACTGGGGAATTTTTTAACGCGAAACCTGTACTTTTCCAACTCCTTCATGTCTATCCATTTTTGCTTAATCCTTTTGTTACCATAATATTTATTTTAAGTTTTTTTTATACAATTTTTATGGCAATAAAAACAAGAAAGCAGCATCTTGTTTTACTTCTTGTTTTCTTTGTTTTACTTTTTTTCTCCCAGGCAATTCTTTTTGTAAAATGGACAAGATATATGCTGCCTACTTTACCTTTTGCTTACCTTATTATTTCAATCCCTCTTCTTGACGTAGTTAAAGGTAAATATATGTCTAAATTTACCGCTCTCTCTTTAACTGCTTGTTTTATCATTATTGGTTTAATTTACGGATTTCTATATACATATATTGCATATGGTAGAGAAGATACCAGACTTTCCGCTTTGGATTTTGCAAAAACATCCGTACCTTTTCAGGCAAATATTTTAAGTGAAGTTTATGATTTGGGAATTGTCCCATTTAACAGCAGTTATCCTCATATTTCGCTTTTTAATTTTTATGATTTGGATAACAACGGCGCTCTTTCGGACAATGATTTAAAAACGGCGTTGTCACAATCCGACTATATTATTTTACCAAGTCAAAGAATATTAAAACCAAGACTTTTAAACCCGGCAAAATTTCCAAGCGGGAGTATGTTTTATCAAAGTCTTTTTAACGGATCTTTAGGTTACCGGCAAATTTATCAAACGCCTTGCGATATTCTTTGTAGAATTGTTTATCTTAATGATCCTGTATTTTCTTTGGAGGAAACCGCAACTGTTTTTGACCGGCCAACACTATACATATTTAAAAAAATACAATGATATTTAAAAGATATAAACTTTTACTTCTTTTGATTATTATCCTGGGATTTATTGCGCGGGTGTTTGGATTTAATTGGGACAGCTTTTCACACCTGCATCCGGATGAAAGGGCGATTACTCTTTTTGCGCTTCCTTTGCATTTTCCAAATAGTATTTCCGAATTCCTTTCTCCTGCAAGCCCTTTAAATACCCATTTTTTTGCATATGGAAATTTTCCGGTATATTTTCTTAAAATAATCAGCATTATATGCGGGAATTTTAACCCTTTCCTAGCAACATATGACGGAATGAATCTTTTAGGAAGAATAACTTCCGCGCTTTTTGATACAGGGACAATTATTGTTGTCTTTTTTACCGGGAGAAAATTATTCAATGAATATGTCGGAATTTTGGCTGCTTTTTTCTACTGTGTAAGCGTCATGGCTATTCAAACAAGCCATTTTTACGCGGTTGACACGCTTCTTACATTTTTTGTAAGTCTTACACTTTTCCTGCTACTCTTGTTTTATACACACCCAACCAAAAAAAAGGCAATATTTATTGGCATATCTTTTGGGATGAGTGTTGCGACAAAAAATAGCGCGCTTGCTCTTTTGGCACCAATTTTTACAACGATTGGTATTGATTTTTTTCTTATTTTTCTTAAAAGCCCCCATAGAATTTCTATATGGGGACCGCATGTCCCAAAAGTTGTTAAAACTCTTTTAACAGATGGAATTATTATTGGAGTTTTTGCAGTTTGTGTTTTTCTTTTTTGGGAACCTTATTTTTTAATAGACAATGCAAATTTTTGGTCACAAACGCAACAACAGGCCCAGATGACACACGATGCATTTACCTTTCCCTATACGTTGCAATATGTTGGAATAATTCCCTACTGGTATGAGTTAAAAAATATTTTTCTATGGGGGCAGGGGCCAATGATTGCCATTATTTCTTTCATGGGGATAATATATGGCACGTGGATTTCTATTTTTAAGAAAAAATTTGATAAATGGGCAACAGAATTGATTATTTTAATTTTTTTCTGGTCATATTTTTTTGTTGTCGGACATTTTGCGATTGGATTTATGCGCTATATGTTGCCTGTTTATCCAATTTTGTGTTTGTTTGGAGGACTTTTATTTTGGGAATCAATGATAACTTTATACGTTCACATTAAAAATAAATTTTTTGTTTTTACACTTTTTGTTGCGGTTTTTATAATGTTTCTCATCTGGCCAATTGCATTTTTGCAAATTTACACAAAACCAAATACCAGAATTTCTGCTTCTAAATGGATTAATACCGTTATTCCCG
This sequence comes from Candidatus Microgenomates bacterium, assembly GCA_025451195.1. Lineage (GTDB taxonomy): Bacteria > Patescibacteriota > Microgenomatia > Levybacterales > UBA12049 > JANWKV01. The sequence continues at coordinate 23,368 of JANWKV010000006.1, forward strand.
CGGGTGCAACACTAAGCATTGAGCATTGGGACGACAGTCTTCCTCTATACGGCCAGGATAAATATAACATGCAAACTTTAACTTTGTATGATCCGGACACGCCGGAAAAATGGCAAACAATTAATCAGCAGTTGGCAAAAACAGACTATATAATAATCGCGTCCAACCGTCTTTATGTTCCGCTTCAAAAATTAACCGATTGTAAAAAATTGCCTCCTGACAGATGTTATACTCAAACTGCAAATTACTACAAAAAGCTTTTTGCAGGAGAGTTAAACTTTAATCTGGTTGCGGAATTTGCAGTTTATCCGACAATTCCTTTTTTTAATATTCCAATTGACGACCAGTCTGCGGACGAATCATTTACAGTTTACGACCATCCTAAAATAATGATTTTTCAGAAAAATACCTACTAGGTTTTGCATAATTATTTTGAAACGTATTTTATTAACTCCCAAATAGTAGAAAGACCATACTCAACGGATCTTTTAAAATTAATGCTTGATGCATCGGGAAAATATTTTGTCGGAATTGCAATTTCTCCAATTCTTAGCTTATGAGATCTTGCCGAGATTAAAAATTGCTGGTCGAAAACAAAATCATCTGAAAATGTTTTAAACGGAATTTTTTCCAAAGCCCTTTTTGTATATGCTCTATAACCGGAATGATACTCGGACAAATTAAGTCCCAATGTAATATTTTCTATAAGGGTTAGCATTCTGTTAAATAAATATTTGTAAATTGGCATCCCGCCACTTAGCGCTCCTTCTCTTGTTTGCATGCGGCTGCCAAGCATTACATCAAAATAACCTTGTTTGATGGGTTCTATTAAAAGAGGCAGAAGCTTTGGGTCATATTGGTAATCGGGATGAAGCATAACTACAATATCTGCTTTTTCCTTTAAGGCTTCTGTATAGCATGTTTTCTGATTGCCTCCATAACCCTTGTTTTTTGGGTGGACAATTGTTTTAAGCCCTAATTTTTTAGAAACATTTACTGTTTTGTCACGGCTGCAATCGTCAACAACAATAACGCTGTCAAAACTGCCTTTTGGAATTTCCTTATACGTTTTTTCAATTGTTTTCTCCGCATTGTAAGCAGGCATTACAACAACGACTTTTTGTTTTTTCATCAGTTGCATGGTATCTCAAACTTATGCAATTATCAATAATGTATGGAGTTTTTTATGATTTTAGGCTTACTAAGAAAATATTTTAATATTATTCTAATATTTTTGGTAATTACTTTAGGATTTTCACTTAGAATATATAATTTAGGTAATAATCCAGCGGGATTTTTCTGTGATGAGGCTTCTATTGGTTATAACGCCTATACAATTATAACTTCAGGGGCAGACGAATATGGAACGCCGTTTCCTATTTTTTTTCGCGCATTTGGAGAATATAAAAGCCCAATAGAAATTTATAGTACCGCACCTTTTGTTGGTATCTTTGGATTGAGTGAATTTTCAACTCGGTTACCATCTACCATATATGGGATTCTCTCAATTATAGCTATTTATTTTCTTGCAAAAGAAATGTTTATAAGGCACAGAGAAGATAATTTTATTGCAATCTTTTCAATGTTTTTTCTTGCAATCTCGCCTTGGTCTATTCAATTTAGCAGAGTTTCCCTAGAAGGCTTAATGGCATTTGTATTCTTTACAACGTTTGGTTTATTTCTTTTCTTAAAAGCACAAAGCAAACCAAATCTCTTCATTTTATCCGTTATTTCTTTTACATTGGCTCTATATAGTTACTTTCCTGCAAGAATTTTTATTCCCCTCTTTTGTCTTGGACTTATCGGATTACATTTTAAATTCTTTCTGCAGTATAAAAAACAAGTGCTTTACAGCGCAATACTGCTTTTACTGTTATTAATACCTTTTTTAATGAATAATCTTTCTCTTGACGGCTTAGCAAGATGGCAGCAGGTCAGTGTTTTCTACCATCCTCCTAAAAATGAGTCTATAGTTCAGCACATTACTTCTGATTATTTTCAACATTTTTCCGCTGATTTTCTTTTCTTAAAAGGCGACATAGATATGTCTGGCCAATTTATTACCAGACATTCTGTGAGAGGAATTGGAGAATTATATTTATTTCAACTCCCTTTAATCCTTGCGGGAATTTTTCATTTGTTTAAAAAAAGAAAGAAGCTTTTCTATATTTTTTTACTCTGGATCATTTTATACCCTACAGGGAGCATGTTCACCCTTGACAATACTCCTCAGGCAACGAGATCAATTATAGGAGTTGCACCTTTTCAAATATTAACCGCTGTTGGCCTTGAATACCTACTCGAATTATTTATAAAACTTGATCTTGTTGCAAAAACTAAATATATATTGCATCTCACATTTACTTTTATAATTGGTCTTTTAATAGTCCTTTCGTTTACAAGTTATCTTATTTTATATTTCTCTTCTTATCCAAATTATTCGTCTGATTTTTGGGGATGGCAATATGGGGCAAGAGACATAGTCCAGTATTTTGCAACAAATGAGCAGAAATATGATGAAGAAATTATGGCACCGGAATTTAATGCTCCGGAAATCTTCTTTAAATTTTATGCACCAAATGATTGTGTAAAATGCAAAGTCGGCCTACCGGATAAGCTATATGATCCTAATAAAAAGCAGCTTTTTGCACTTACGCCTGATTATTTAAAAAATAATCCGGAGTGGAATTTTGAACCTCTTGAAAAAATTTATTATCCTAATGGCACCATTGCCTTTCTTATTGGTGAAATAGTACAATAACATCTATGGGAAAGTCTGTTCTAATAACCGGTGGCGCAGGATTTTTGGGCTGCCACCTTTCAAGACTTTTCCTTAAAAAGGGCTTAAAAGTAATTCAATATGACCTTGCTCCTCTTGATGCCAAAGATCTTATAGGAAAAGTTGAGTATGTTAACGGCGATATTTTGGATAAAGAAAAACTAACCAAAGCTTTAAAAAATGTTGATTTTGTTGTCCATGCCGCCGCCGCCCTCCCAATCCAGCTTAAAAAAGAAACAATTTATAGCGTGAATATAGATGGTACAAAAAATGTTTTAGAATGCGCCTTTTCCCAAAAAATTAAACGGCTGGTATTTATTTCTTCAACCGCTGTTTATGGAATTCCGCGAACATTACCGGAGCCCGAAACAGCGCCAATTGACCCGATTGGTTTTTACGGGGAGTCAAAAGTAGCAGGCGAAAAATTATGTCTTGAGTTTGAAAAAAAAGGACTCCAGATAAATATTATCAGGCCAAAAACATTTTTGGGGCCTGAAAGGCTTGGTGTTTTTCAACTTTGGTTTGAAGCAATATACACCGGCAAACCTGTTTTTATATTAGGAAGTGGTAATAATAAATACCAACTTCTTTCGGTTTCGGATGTATCCGGTGCTATTTTTAAAGCATTGGAAGAAAAAGTACATGGCGAGATTTTTAATATTGGGGCGGAAAAATTTGGCACATGGAGAGAAGATTTAGGGTCTGTAATTTCTTTTGCTAAATCCAAATCAAGGATTTTTTCTTTTCCCGTACTTCCCTCCCAGATTATTTTGGCGACTTTGGAAAAACTGGGCCTTTCACCAATTGCCGCCTGGCATTACAAAACTTTGCCTGTTGACTCGTATGTTTCTATAGAAAAAGCAAAAAAACTTTTAAAATGGTCGCCTGTTAAATCAAACAGTGAGCTTCTAATAGAAAGTTACGATTGGTATGCAAAACACAGAAGTGAAATTATCGGTAAAAAAGGAATAACACATAGGGTGGGATGGAATTTTGGAATATTAGACTGGGCAGGAAAAATATTTAAATGAATATTGGTTTTGATTTTGACAAAGTAATTATTGATTACCCGCCTCTTGTACCAAATTGGATAATCGACAAGTTTTATAAAGAACGGGACAATGATGAATTGATATACAGAATTCCTGGAAAACCTGAGCAATTACTCAGAACCCTAACCCATCTTCCGCCATTTAGGCACCCAATCAAAGAAAATCTAAATGCAGTTAAAGATTTGGCAGATAAAAACGAACATGATTTATACATAATTTCCAGCAGATTTGGTTTTTTAAAAAATCTTACAGAAACACTTACAAAAAAACTGCAACTGGAAAAAATATTCAAAAGGATGTATTTTAACTACAATAACGAACAGCCGCATTATTTTAAAAACAGGATTGTAAAAGAATTAAATATCCAAAGGTATATAGATGATGATTTATCGCTTCTAAAATTTTTGTCAAAAGAAAATCCCAAAACAATTTTCTTTTGGTTAAATAATTCTGTTAATAAAAAACTCTCTGATAATTTACACGCGTTAACAGATATTAAAGACGTAGAAAAAGAGATATGACAATTACTGATTTTTCCGCTGTTTTTTACTGGTGGCTTGTTTTTTTCGTTTTGGGAATTATTTTTTTGCCGTTTTGCTCAATGCTTTTTAATAAATTTTTTGACAAGGGTTATATTTTCTCAAAAGTAATAGGCATTATCGCAGTTTCTTATCTTATACTGGTTTTGGGTGAAGTTCATATTTTGCCTTTTACGTATCTTTCGCTTATTGCCGTAATCGGGCTTTTCGGGATTTTAAATTTTTCCCTTTTGTACTATAAAAAACAAAGTTTATTTGATATAAAAAGCCTAAGAATCTTCGCAGGAGAAGAATTAATTTTTCTTGCGGGACTTTTATTCTGGTCAACAGTAAGAGCACACCAACCAGATATTCAGGGGCTTGAAAAATACATGGATTTTGGATTTGTTAATTCAATCCTTAGAAGTACATATTTTCCCCCCGCTGATATGTGGTATCCGCCGTTTCCAATTAATTATTATTACTTTGGCCATTTGACAACAGCGGTTGTTACTATTTTGTCTAACATTCCATCCCATGTTTCATATAATCTTATGATTTCAACTCTTTTTGCGTTTTGTTTTTCATGCGGATTTTCAGTTAGCGCAAACTTTATGCATATTTTTTTACAAAAAGACTCTGATAAAAAAGACAAAAATCAAACACGAAAAAATAACGCATTAACAACCTTTTTATCTTTTAAAACAAAATTTATTATTTTTATATCGGGAATTTTGGGAGCATTTCTTCTTTCACTGGGTGGAAATTTACATACGGTTTACGCATTTTTTAAGCCATACGATGTTGAAAATGTTGTCCCGTTTTGGAAGTTAACTTTTTTGCCACAAAATTTTCCAAACGCGTACTGGTATCCAAACGCAACAAGGTTTATTTATCACACAATACATGAATTCCCAATATATTCTTTTGTAGTTTCCGATTTGCATGGACATGTACTCGATATTCCCTTCGTATTTTTAACAATCTCTTCGCTTTTTATACTTTTTCTAAAAAGGGGAAAACCAATCCATCCCATATGGACAATTGGCATCGGCTTCTTACTTGCAATAATGTATATGACTAATGCATGGGATGGTGCAATTTACATGCTTTTGGCGGGACTTGTTTATTTTACAAATGTTTTGCCCGATGCAAAAAATTTATCTTTTTTTGACAGGCTTTTTAATACAAAGCATATTCTTAAAACTATCTATTACCTTTTAATAACATTTGTAAGTTTTTTTGTTTTTTCCCTTCCTTTCTCTGTGTTTTTCAAACCGTTTGCATCTCAAATTGGAGTGATGTGTGCACCTGCCTTTTTAACAAACATTGGCCATTTGGGACCATTATTATTTGAGGTAAACCATTGCGAGCATTCTCCATTATACCAACTTTTAATACTTCACGGGTTTTGGTTTTTCTGGTTTTTCGGGTTTGTTATTTTTCTTTTTATAAAGCGCAAAGAACAGGAATTAAAACAAGCGGATTTTTTTGTAATTCTGCTTGGAATTTTATCTACAATTCTTATAATTATTCCTGAGTTTGTTTATCTTAAAGATATATATCCTACATATTACCGTGCGAATACAATGTTTAAGCTGGTTTACCAATCGTTTATGATGTTTGCGGTATCTTGCGGTTACATTGTTGTACGATTTGCAATTTTAAAAAAGAAAAGCATTTTACTTTGGATATACAGCCTGATTGGAATTTTTCTTTTCTTTTTTGTTGGAATTTATCCGTTTTTTGCAATCGGATCTTATTACAACAACCTTAACACCTATTATGGACTTGAAGGATTAAACTATATTAAAAACACTTATCCAAACGACTACCTGGCGATTTCCTGGATTAACTCCCATATTAAAGGCCAACCTGTTATTTTGGAAGCTCAAGGCGATTCCTACACCGACTATGCAAGAGTCAGCGCAAATACGGGCTTACCTACGGTTTTGGGATGGACTGTGCACGAATGGTTATGGAGAGGAAGCTATGATCCATTGCCCGAAAGGATTAATGACATTCAAAGACTCTATGAAACACAAGACCTTGGAGTTGCCAAAGGCCTAATCAAAAAATACAATATCTCCTTGATTTTTATTGGGGATCTGGAAAAGAAAAAATATACAAATCTTAATGAAGGAAAGTTTAAGAAACTGGGAAAAATTATTTATCAAAACAAGACCACAACTATTTACCAGGTAGCATTCTAAATATAGCTAGTCCGATTTCGTCGGAAGAGGGGCAATAATCGGCATAGGAGAAATCCCCGGGGTTGGAGCTATATTACATGCTCCGTATTTAAGTTCACAGGATATAAATGCCTGGATTTCCGAAAAATTTTGGTCGCCAACTCTTGGGAGCAAAACAAAAAGGTTTCCATATGAAGTTTGTTCCGTGCTGTCTATTAAAAGTCCGGGTAAGCCCGGAGTTGAATTTCCATCGTCAATAACCGCTGTTTGTATCTTTGCCCCTTTGATTTTTTGGAAAAGATTAATAAAGGGTAAAAAATCTTCCTGTGGGATATCGGTATCAACACTGTCTTTAATAATATTATAAAGTCCGATAAGTTTTGGCGGGTTCAAAAGAATGCCAAGAGACAATACTTTTGTCCTGAATGCCTCAATCACTTCCTGTTGCCTACGAGACCTTGCAAAGTCCGAACCTTCCGACCCCACACCATGTCTAGACCTCACAAACTCAAGTGCTGTTATGCCGTCCATATGTTGTAACCCTGCATCCACGTGTAAGTGTTTATACCTGCACGGGAAAAAATCCCAAAAAAGTTGATCTGCAGATGCAGTTGCCGTAAAAGCTTGAATTTCTTCAGGACTGTGATCACAAGTTGCCTCCTCTTGTCCGTCTATCGGATAGTGATAATCGTCAAGGGTATTTTTAACATTCACATCAATTCCTCCAATTAAATCGACAGCTTTAACAAATCCTCCAAAATCTATGCGGAATCCATAGTGAATAGGTTGGGAAGTAATGCTACTTACAACAGCTTTTGCCAAAACCAATCCTTTATTATTTTTATCCTGCCCGTCCGCATAAGCCTGGTTAATTTTTTCTCCGCTGTCTCCCAAACTTGCAATCCACAAATCTCTGGGAAGAGAAATAAGATTAATTGTATTCTTCTTTGCATTAATGCTGGCCAATATAATTGTATCCGTTAAATTTGGCCCGTCATGGGTCCCTCCTCCTGTCCCCAAAAGAAGAATATTTGTTCTACCGTCTGTCTCTTGTAAGTCAGAATTTCTATGCAAAATAATGTTTGTTGCGGCAGGAAAAATATTCTTTGGAAAAAAAACAAAGATAACAAGAGCAACAAAAAGAATAAAAACAATGATTAATTTCTTAGACATTTATAGCAATTTGGAAAAATTCGGGGGTTATGGATTTTGCGCCAACTAATACTCCATCAAAATTAGTTTGCAATTGATTGTTTCTGGTAAATTCCCAAACATTTTCCGCGTTTACACTTCCCCCGTATAAAAGAGATATTTTTTGCCCCCGGGCTTCCAATCTCTTCCTAATTTCCCTCCCAATAAATTCCACATCTATTGGATTTGCCGGAACTCCTCCGCTAACCGCGCTGATGGCGCTTGGAGGCTCATATGCAACAATTTCGACTCCTTCCGGGACTTCTTCATAGACTGTTTGTACACAAAATATTGGTGTTATGCCATTCTGCAAAGAAATTTTAACTTTCTCATTTAGAAATTGATAAGTTTCTCCATGCTCGCGTCTTCTTTCGGAATGTCCAATGATCGCAAAAGAAACCCCATATGAATTTTTTAATGTTTCTGCTGCTTCGTCTCCGGTATGCGCACCCGGCGGAAATGCGGAAACATCCTGGACTCCAAGATGAATAAAATCTTTTGCGCTCTCCGTACTGTCAACCGCCTGCTTTGTCTCCAAAAGCATACTGTAAGATGGGCAAACAATAAGTACTGTCTCTCTAACTTTCTCGCTATCAGCTTTTAATATTGCTGTTTTTTGCACACCCACTTCTTTTACCCATTCTCGTGGCGGTTGTTTTAAAAGATAGGTTTTCCAATTGGCTACAACAAATATTTTCTTCATGTGTATGCTAAAATAGTTTCATTGTCATCTCGAGTTTGCTAAACCGATTTGGTGCAAGCTGGAATCAAAATTTTCCCTTACTTCCATTATTGTAAAGGTTTTGACCCAAGTCCGGAATGGCAATAACTAATTATATCCTATGCAACAATTTCTTCTCAAGGACTTAAACGATAAACAGCTTGAAGCTGTTAATAATACAGACGGGCCAATGATTATTCTGGCAGGTGCGGGCAGTGGTAAAACGCGGGTACTTACGTATAAAGTCATGTTTCTATTGGAAAGCATGCATGTTTTTTCTGAAAATATCCTGATGGTTACTTTTACCAACAAGGCGGCAAACGAAATGAAAGAAAGAATTAATAAGTTCTTACCGACAACAAATAAACCTCTTATAACAACATTTCACGCGCTTTGTGCGAAAATCCTTAGAATTGATGGTAAATATATCGGTTTGTCGCCAAAATTTATAATTTATGACAGTCAGGACCAAATTGACGCAATAAAACAGGCTATGGAAAAATTGGGAATTTCCCAAAAAGAATACAAGCCAGGAGCAATACTTGGGACAATTTCTTCTGCAAAAAACGAATTGATTACATACAGTGAATTTGAAGGCTTGGCAAGAGGACATTTTCAGGAAATTGCATCTGCTGTTTACAACACTTACCAGAATATTTTAAAAGAAAATCAGGCTTTGGATTTTGACGATTTAATAATGGACGTAGTTACTCTTTTTAATAAAAATCCAGAAATACTTTTTAAATATCAGGATAAGTTCCATTATATTCTTGTTGATGAATATCAGGATACAAATAAAGCGCAATATGTTCTAACAAAACTCTTAGCAGATAAATGGCAAAACATATGTGTTGTAGGTGATTTTTCCCAAAGTATTTACTCATGGCGGGGTGCGGATTTCAGAAATTTGTCAAAGTTTAAAGAGGATTTTAAAAACACAAAAACATTTGAACTTTCTCAGAATTACCGTTCAACTCAAAAAATTTTAGACGGCGCATCTTCTGTTATAAAACGAAATACCACCCATCCGGTTTTATCGCTCTGGACGGAAAACCCAAACGGCGAAGACATAACAATTTATGAAGCAGGAAACGAACAGGAGGAAGCAATTTTTATTGTAAATTTTATTAAACAACACGGGGAAAACAATCTGGCGGATATTGCAATACTGTACAGAACAAATGCTCAATCCAGAGTTTTGGAAGAAGTGTTTTTGCATTATGGTATACCTTATATTTTAGTTGGAGGAACAAGATTCTACGAAAGAAAAGAAGTAAAAGACGTACTCTCTTATCTTAGGCTAATTGCCAATCCAACGGATTCTGTTTCCCTAAAAAGAGTTGAAAAACTTGGAAAAGGAAGGTTTAAGAAGTTTTTGGAGTTTCAGGAAAGTATTGCCAAATCAGATAATTTAACTACTTTAGAACTTTTAGACAACACTTTGCAAGAAACAGGTTATCTTGAACTTTATGACGAGCATGATGAAGACGACCGCGACAGACTTGAAAACATAAAAGAACTCCGCTCGGTTGCAACAACATTTTCGGATTTAACGCAGTTCTTGGAAAACGTTGCCTTGGTCGAACAGGAATATATGCCCGATAAAAAATTAAATGAAGATGATAGAAATGCTGTTACTCTAATGACACTTCACGGTGCAAAAGGTTTGGAGTTTCCGATTGTATTTATGATTGGCATGGAAGAAGGACTTTTCCCCCACAGCAGGTCTTTGATGGATAGGAATGAACTTGAAGAAGAAAGAAGACTTGCATATGTTGGAATGACGCGGGCAATGCAAAAATTATTTTTGTCGTATGCCAGAAAAAGGCTTTTTTTTGGCAACCGAACAACCGGTATTATTTCCCGCTTTATAATGGAACTGCCCGAAGAAGTTTTGCAGAATAACTTAAGCCAACAAAGCGAACCTGAAGATCAGGGACCTGATTATTTATAACTTATGTGGCAAGATATTACTGAAAAAGAAAAAAATGAATTTAACGATATAGCAATTCATCCATTGCAATCTTACGAATGGGGAGAGTTTAGAAAAAAAACAGGAATAAAAGTAGTAAGAAGAGGTTTTTATGATGGGAAAAGGTTAAAAGAAATTTTCCAACTAACAATTCATAAAATTCCCTATACGAAATTTGCCATTGGCTATTTGCCAAAAGGGACAACGCCTTCAAAAGAATTAATTCTGGAACTCAAAAAAATCGGCAAAGAGAATAATTGTATTTTTATTCAGCTGGAACCAAACATTGTAAATGATAAAGGATTAAGGATAGGCGATAAACAAGAAAAAAATTTATCTTTAATCATTAATCATTTATCATTAATCCCATCTGCTCATCCTCTTTTTACAAAATATACATTCCAACTTGATTTAATAAGAAGTGAAGAAGAATTATTAAAACAAATGAGTCAGAAAACCCGTTATAACATTAAAGTTGCGCAAAAACATAACGTAATGATTAAAGAAGAAAATTCGGAAAAAGCTTTTAAAGAATACCTTAAATTAACTAAAGAAACTACAAACCGCCAGGGATTTTTTGCGCATACCCCTGCATATCATAGAAAAATGTGGGAAACCCTAAAGATTAATGATAAAAGATTAAGGATAAAGGATAAACAAATTAATCATTCATCATTAATCATTAATCCTTTTAATTCTCTTTCCGCCCATCTTTTTGTTGCATATTACAAAAATATTGCATTAACAACGTGGATTTTATTTATTTTTAAAGACACTCTTTATTATCCATACGGTGCATCATCAAGTGAGCATCGTGAAACAATGGCTAGTAACCTTATGATGTGGGAAACAATTAAATATGGGAAAAAATTAGGGCTTAAAACTTTTGACATGTGGGGAAGTTTGGGTGAAAACCCAAATCCCAAAGACCCGTGGTTTGGATTCCATAGGTTTAAACAGGGTTATGGCCCGAAGCTTGTTGAATTTGTAGGAAGCTATGATTTAATTATTAATCCACTTCTCTACCAAGGATATAAAATTGCCGATAAACTCAGAGGAATATTTCTTTCTCTAAAAAGATAAAATTTACCCTAATCGTGCTCTTGCACCAGCTCTCATTAACCTAGCTTGCCTAACTTGACTGAAAGTATTTTGTACCTTTCTCGCAAAGACTTCATCTGACATACCTTCAGGCACATATCCAGGGTGCATAAATGGTATCACTCCCCAATTTGCTTGCCTGGGAACATTATCGCTACTCCGCTTTGCCATCAGGCCAATAAATGGTTCTAAACCATTACTTTTTGCTGTTATAAAAAGTTCTCTCGCTTCTTCTGACAAATTGTTCGCTAATAGATTATCCCCTAGAGTTGTGGGAAGCCCAGTTTGAATAAGAAGGTCAAAAGATTCTAAATCTGTAGTTACCAAATATCTATCTAATCTTAAAAGATGTTCATTTCTTTCGTAATCATACTCTTGCCTGTTAAATGGACTTCCTCCTTCAACAAACCCAGCTACATATTCCGTTGTAGACAATTCGCCCTCTGAAAGAACGCCTATCGTTGTATCACTTGCTTTTTGAGCAGCAGATACCATTTCTGCGACGCTTAATTCTCTTGCATGAGGCGGTCTATGACCCTCGTTTATCCACATTATCCTATATTATACTCTGTGCTTAAACAATTTTCAAATTGTCTTCAGTGAGGACTTTCGCGAAATTTGTTCTCTTCTGGCATCAGAAATTCTAGATTCTCTTTAAATAAGTACCTGCCAGAATTCACCATTTTTTTATCTAATCATTTTATACACAAAAATCTTATTTTTACTGTCGTGTTTAGTAAGTTTAAGTTTTCCGTTAAACATTTCAACTGGCATTGGGTAAATATAGCTTACAAATAAGGCTCCTTTTTTTACTTCTTTTAAGAATTTTGGAGTTAAGCGCTTTAATGCATTAGGAATTAGATAAATAAAAAATACGTCTGCTTTGCTTAAATCTATATTAAAAAAATTGTCCCTCACCAGTGTTACTTGGTCACTTAATTTCCATCGCCAGTTAATATTTATCCAGGCATTTACAAAGCGGAGGGGATCAATTTCTATTCCGGCGCAAGGCGCGCCAAATTCTTTTGCGGCAATTCCAATTGCCGTCCCTGTGCCGCACCCTAAGTCATAAACAATTGTTTTTTTACTAACTTTTCCTACCTCACACATTCGCCTTGCAATATTTGGCTTGGTTGTCCAAAAAGGCGCCCAAGGACTGTCAGGCGGCCAAACCATGGACAAAACTAAAAGAAGAAGAATTATTACAGTAAGAATAATTGCGTTAATAAGTATAAATTCCATACCTGATAGCCTAACATATTGGAAAATTTTTTAATAGACAACTTTACCGATTATTTGACTTTTTTTTATCCACCCAAATATTCTGCTGTCTGTACTTTCTTTATTATTATCACCAAGAACGTAGAGTAAATCCTTTTTTATTTTATTGATTCTTTTGATTATTAAATTTCCGTTTCTCGGATCTTTTAGAACAATAACATCTTGAACATTTAGAGAACATAAGAACCATTTCTTTTGCACTAAAACTTTTCCTTTATTTTTATATTTAGGATTCATACTGTTCCCGAAAATTTTAAACACCACAATCGGTGAAATACAAAATAAAAAATCAAACATAGTTTTTTTATTTTAACAAAACTAACAAAACATTTGATTATTTGTTTATTGAATTAATGGATTATTTACGGGGTATAAGTAACAATCTCACCTTTTGTAGGGTATAAAGATGGAACTCTTTTTGGTGTAACATTTTTTGTTTTATAAAAAATTTCTGAAATTTGTAAAACTTTATCAACCAAATCCTGGGCTTTTTGTATGTCTACGGCTTGACGGGTTGCAATTGAAAGCTTTACTGCATCAGCCAAAAGACCTTTAAGATTGGGAAATTTATCAAAATGTTCGGGCTTAAAATAATCATTTTCCAAAGTGCCTAACTCTTCTTCCACTTTTCCACCATGCTCTTCTTTAACATGGACAACTCTTGCAATATCGTGCATAGAGTCTTTTTCGCCTAAAAGTTGAGTCATTCTAAGTACAGTATGTGCGGCAATTTGTGCAGGCGTAGGATCATAAATTCCACACGGAATATCACAATGAGCATAAACTGCTTTGAATGGAAGGTTATTAACTAGAAACTGAATTACTCTTTTCATAAAATTAGATTAGTTTTTTTTCTAATAAATGTCAAGCCTTTCTCAGTTCTTGATTCAAAAAAAATTTGCTGTATAATATCCAATGCCCAAACAATTTTGCCTTGGGCTTACTATGAGAAAAATTCCGGCAACAATGGCAACGCAACACCCCGACCATGCAAGTATTCCTTACTGGCATGATAAAGCACTTATTAAAACTCAGGACGAGGCAGAAGAAGCGTATCTTTCTTTTTCAGAGTTAAATATTCCGGAATACAAATGGGACTGGGAAGGAAAACTTGTTGATGAGGCGGTTTTGGAAAGGCTTTTTGGAAAATATTTCTCTTTTTTTAAAACTAAACCTCTGGGAGTTGAAACGTTTTTAACTTTCAGATTGCCTAATCCAAAAGTAGAAACCGAATTCAGAATGGGTCGCGCATTTATGAATCTTGCAAGCGCTGCAAGCATTGCAAAACATTTTAATCTGCCTACTCCTCCACTTTTTGAAGTTATTTTACCAATGACGGAAACTCCTGAAGAAATTTTGGCAATTCAGGTTGCATTTCAGGAAATGCACAACTTAAAACATCCTATGTATAGGCTGGAACATATTTTAACCAATCTCCGCATTATTCCACTTTTTGAGCAAGTTTCAACAATAATGAGAGCAGATGCAATCCTTAAAAAATATCTGGAAATGTATAAAAAGGAATTTAAAAAACTCCCTCCTTATATGCGCCCGTATGTTGCCAGAAGCGACCCTGCCTTAAACTCTGGAATGGTTGCAACAGTACTGGCCATTAAAATTGCCCTTTCCCGTTTTAGAAAACTGGAGGAAAAATTAAAAATTCCACTTTTCCCGATTATTGGTGCCGCGGCACTTCCTTTTAGAGGCGGAATAACACCAGATAATGTTGAGGATTTTGCCAACGAATATAAAGGAATCCGCACAACAACAATCCAGAGCGCGTTCCGTTACGATTACAAAAAAACACAAGTCAAAAAAGCAGTAGAAAAACTGGAAGAACTTTTCCCAAAACAAAAGGCATTAATTATTTCAAGCGCCGAAAAAAGAAAACTGCAAAAAATCATTCATGTGTTTGAAAATTGTTACCAACAAACAATCGAAAAATTTGCACCCCTTATAAATAAAATTGCGCTGGATCTTCCAAAAAGGCGTGAACGCGTCCAACACATTGGCCTTTTTGGATATTCAAGGGGAGTTGGGAAAATAAGACTTCCAAGAGCAATCTCATTTACCGCCGCATTATATTCAATTGGTATTCCACCCGAACTTATAGGAACAGGCAGGGGAATTGCATATGTTAGAAAAAATCAATTTTTGCCGCTTTTAGAAAAATACTATGTAAATTTAAGATCTGATCATAAACGAGCAGGAGGATTTTTAAATAAAGAAAATCTTATGGATTTATCTAAAACAATTCCTGAGGCAAAAAATATTTTGCAAGACGTAAAAGAAATAGAAAATTATCTTGGGATTGAATTCAAACCGACTACAAAAGAACAAAAAAAACATTTAATTTTATCAACAAAAATTTATAAAAAATTCAAAAAAAATGATTCAATTGAAAAATTAATTGAACAAGCTGCAATTCTTAGAAAAAGTCTTGGATAATTTCTCTTGACAATATTATTAAACAGTGCTACAAAAGTAGATACAAGTATGTCCTCCAAGTCTGTTCCTCTAATAATCTTTATTATTGTAATGGTTGCCCTTATTGCAGGGCTTCTTTTGTATAAAAAACAATCTCCAACAATGCAAACGCCCCAGGTTGCGCAAAATCAGGAGCCAACTGCGGTACCAACAGTTAGTAATCCAAATGCTCTTCCAACAGGTACAAGCGACGCGCAACTTGACCAGGATACCCAAACAATTGACCAAAGCATGACATCCTTGGACAGCGATCTAAACAGCGTAGACCAGGGATTAAGTGATAAGGAAACAAATTTACAATAACATGAACGCGAAAAAAATTATTATTTCGGCAATTATTATGATTGTTGCGCTTTTCCCCCAATCTATTGGCCGTGCTGTTGCACAAACAACGCCTGATACTACAACTAATACAACAACCAACATTACAGCTGCAGTAACGCAAAATCCTAAAAAATTGGTTGCCCAGGATACACGCGTTGCCAACCTAAAACAAAGGGCGGACACGGAAATCGCCAGAAGAGTTGATTCGTTAACCGATATTAATACCAAAATTTCAACAATCAAACATATTACAAGTACGCAAAAATCCACTTTTACATCAGCGGTTTCCGCAGAAATTAATAATCTTAATACTTTAAAAACAAAAATTGATGCTGATACCGACATTACAACTTTAAGAACCGATGTAAAATCTATAGTTGATTCCTACCGCGTTTATGTCGTATTTCTCCCTCAACTGCGGATGATTGTTGCGTCTGATAAAATTCTTAACATTACCGATACAATGAACGACTTTGCAACCAAACTTGCGTCACGTATTGCGGCAGCAGAAAATGCAGGAGCCGCGACTACCGATATAACATCTATGCAGATGCTTTTGACCGATATGCAGCAAAAAATTTCAAATGCGGTTGTACAGGCTAATAATGTTATTACAACAGTTTCGGGATTAACTCCAACCGGTTATCCGGGAAATAAAACTTCTTTGCAGTCAGGGAGAACTATGCTCCAAACAGCACGTCAGGATTTAACTACTGCTATGCAGGATGCAAAAAAGATTATTCAAGATCTTAAAAGCCTTAAAACAACCAATACCACAACTTCTTCAACCAGTCCTACTTTAGTACCGGTTAGTCCCACTCCTTCTTCTTAAATATCTCAGAAGATAATTCTGGCTCCACCTAATTCATCATAATCAAAGGGATGTTCATGGTGAATTGATCCAATAAGAATTCTATTCTTCCTGATCTTAAATTTTTTCGCGATTAAATCAATCGCGTGTGGCCCAAATTGCTCGTCTAAAAAAACAGGCTCAATATTAAAATCCGGATAAACTCCCGCCCGTTTTAGAGCGGGTAATATTTCTTCTGTTAATTCCTGAAATTTTTTTATATTTCTTTTTGGCCGTAATTCTTCATTGTTATCACATTGTACTAAATAAATATGATGACCAATCTCATTTGTATCTATGTATTTTAAAATTTTATAAAGTCTATTTAGATGATGGAAAAATACCACAAATGTTCCTTTTCCCGTAAGATCCTCATACCATCGTGCTATTATTTTATTAACAGCCGGAACTGTACGAGTAGCCCTTATCATAAACCGCAAAACATAATCTATATAAATTGTCCCAAATACTAGAATAATTGCGGGGACAAAATAAGTAAGAAAATAATCCAGATTAACAGGATTTAACCTTATGTTACCGATAATCCCTGCTGCTGTTGACAAAAACGCAATAATAACAAATGCAAGAGGTGCCTGATAAGTCCTTTTAAGATCCTTCCTTGTTTCCCGCATAATCAAATTTCCAAGCGCAAATAACGTCATAACGCAAAGGAATGCAATTGTATATACTCCTACCAAAGAAAGTAAATTTCCCTTAGTAACTAGTAGTATTGAAGAACACAAAAGGAAAAATGCAACTATAATATAAGGATACGAACCCTTTTTATTTACTTTTGCTAAAGGTTCGGGGAAACATCCGTCTGTTGTCATACGGAAAATTAGTCCGCTTACTCCGACAAAAGCAGTTAATACAGCACCGGCAAGTACCAACATTGCATCAATTACAACTATTGTTTGAAAAATATCCCCTCCCATTGCGAGTGCTGTGTTAGAAAGCAGAAAATCCTGAGTTTTAAGAATTGAGCCAAAAGGCATAACATTTAAAACGATAAGGGCAATAAGAGGATTAAATATCGTAACGCCTATCAGCATGTTTCGAAGGGTTTTCCTAAAAACTCCTCTTTGCTGTTCTTCTACAAAATTGGCGGAACTTTCAAATCCGGAAACACCAAGAAGTGATGCTGCAAATCCAAAAAAGAGGGCTGGGAATAAACCTCCAAGTCTGGTTATTAGCGGAATTGAAGAGTGTAAATTTGCATTAAGGAATGAGTGTCCACCGTGTAATACGTAAAAAAGACCAAATAAGGAAAATGCAGAAAGGACAACTATGTGGAAAGAAAAAATTCCAAGTGCAACTTTTGCAGAATCTTTAATGCCCGATATTACAAGACCTGCAAAAAGCGCAAGAAGAGCAACCGTCAAAGGTATAATCGGCACACGAAGCATTGAATCCAAATATTGTATTGCCGATTCGCCAGATATTACGGCGGTTGCTATGTAGGATAAAATGGTCATCGTACCCGCAACTGCAGCCGCATTTTTGGTAGTTGCATTAAGTAAACAATTGTATGCGCCGCCGTTGGTAGGTAATGCCTCAACAACTTCAGTATAAACCGATTTATAAAAAAACAAGACGCCGCCAATTACCGCAAGAACAATTGGCGCCAGTATGCCGGCATAAACAATTGCTATTCCGGAAACATAAAAAGTGGAGCTTAAAATGTCATTTCCGCAAATTGCAGTTGCAAACCATTGATTAAGACGTGTATGCTGCTTTACTTTACCGGGATTATCTTTACTCATACTACATTTTAAATTTTTCTATAAAACAAAAAAATAAATCCGAGAAAATCCCGGATACGTGTATTATAAATATGTGTTTTACAATTTTCAATAAGGAGTTGTTACTTTTTGACAACAATCTGAAAAGAGGCTGAATTAAAAATTTAGAACCCCAATAATTCTTTTACAAAAATTATATGAAGGCGACCGGTTACAAGTTCTTTATTTATAATTAGTAATTTACTAACGTTGCTATTCCAACTATCCGGCAACCCATAAGCTTTACGGGAGCGTTTTGATTCCAAGGGCAGAACATATTCGTAAATTCTTTTCATGCCTTCATCAAAATCTTTAACAATTTTTTGTGTACCAACAACCCAAATTACATGTGCGGATGCATATGCATACGCCGGCAACTGACTGCCTGTATTTGAGGCTATAACTACACGCCCGTCTTGTGTTACTGCATGCACACTGCCAACCGTATATTCCGGTGCTGCGCCTAATTTTTGCATTTTTAGAGAATCTGTTTGCCTATTCATTGCATTAAGTTTTTGTCTGACCGAATCGTATTTCCCGGATTCGTTTATTTCTTTTGGGATACCGATTGTATCAAGGGTTACAGATGTCATTGTCATCACTTCTTTCTTTTCAGGAACAAGCGATAAAACTTTCTGCTTTGCCTCATCCCCGTTTTCGGCAACTTCTGCTGTTATTCCATTTTTAGATAGGGAATCTATTGTTTTTTTTATTACATCATCTGCCGGAAGAGTTGTCCATTTATCCATAAATTCATATTAACATTAATGCTTCATTTTGTAAAGTAGTTACAAAAAGTATAGTAATTTTTGACTTTTTGTAGTATAATCCCATTATGGATAACCCTTGCGGTATTGCAAAAACATTAAAAATAATCGGAAGTAAATGGTCTATGCTCATTTTGCATAATCTTTTTGACGGCAAAAAGAGATTTGGAGAATTACAAAGGCATTTAGAAAAAATTAGTCCAAAAACGCTGTCAATAAGACTTCAGGAACTTGAAAAAGAAGGAATTATAGAAAAGAAAATATTTGCCGAAATTCCACTACATGTGGAATACAGCTTAACTCCAAAAGGAAAATCTCTTCAAGAGATTTTTAAACAAATGGATAAATGGGGACTGAGTTCGGATTGCTAAGCATTAGGATTTTCTTACCATATCAAGCAAAATCACTGCCACGCAAATTATTAACCCGAGCCATGCCATACCCAGAGACGGAATAATAGAAACCGCTAAAATTCCAAGACCAAAACCGAAAAGGCTATGCATAATAACATGCGGTGTAAAACACGCTTTCATTTTTTTATCCATTTTCATTACCTTCCGTCCCAGATTTGTTAATTCAGATAGCAAGGTCAGGCCAAATCTTTAAATTTACGTGCGCCTTACTTTCTTTTTTACTTTTAATTAGTGTAACAAATATTTGTTATAATTTGTTTGTGGAAGATCTAAACAGGAAAAGTGTTAATTTAGAAACAGCAACGCTTGGAGGCGGATGTTTTTGGTGTACCGAAGCAATTTTCAGAAGACTTAATGGTGTTATTTCTGTTATGCCCGGGTTTTCCGGCGGTAAAAAAGAAACCGCAAATTACGACAGAATCCATTCCGGCACAACAGGGCATGCGGAATCAATTCAGATTGAATTTGACCCTACTCTAATTCCTTTTGAAAAAATTTTGGATGTTTTTTGGCACACACACAATCCAACCACATTAAACAAGCAAGGAGCAGATGAAGGCACGGAATATAGATCTGTTATTTTTTACCATGATGAAAAACAAAAAGAAATAGCGGAGAAATCAAAAAAAAAGGTGGAACAATCCCGTCTTTATAAAGAACCTATTGTAACCGAAATTTCTCCGTTTACAGGATTTTATCCTGCGGACGCACACCACAGGGAGTTTTATGAGAAAAACAAAAACAGCCCGTACTGTACATTTGTGATTGATCCGAAAATTCAAAAACTTTTAAAAGAATTCGGAAAAGATGTAAAAGAAGAATACAAATAGCGGACTAGATTTTTCTTTTAAGTTTTTCTTTGTAAATAATCATTCCAAATCCCAAAGCAATCATTATAATCCAGGCAAGGCTGATTTGCTTCATTAATGAATCTTCCCTTTTTTCAACTTCCCGTAGCGATCTTCCTGCCAAAACAAAACCAGAATTTTGTCCTTTAAAATGCACTATAACTGTGGCTATTCTTATGCCGTTTTCCGGCTGCCAGGTAATTCTGTCTTCTTGATTTTTTTTCACATAATCAAAAACTCCGCTTGGGGGAACAGGGATTTTTCCGTTGAGTAGGCCTGAGGATTGAATTGGTAAATCATTATCATTATATGTAATAAGAAATGGGGAAATGCTTGTTATTAAATTAACTTTTGGTGCAAAAAGTGCTTGGGGCATTTCATTTATAGATAGTTCTACTGCCCCATCTTCTGCCATTTGGATTTGTGGATCATTTGCACTTTGGCGAATGTCTTGTTGGACGGCAATATAAACCAAACCGCAAACAAAAGTCGTGAAGATTATTAAAATAACAAACAAAAAGAAGCTTTTTCTCATAAGTAAAGTATAACACTATTAATTACGCCTTCCAAAATATCCGCTTGATGTTTGGGAGTATGGACGGCTTCCTTCCATACCTCTTTTTACAGATCTGTCTTCCTCTTCTCTCATCTCATCAGCCAATGCAGTCATTTCTTCGGCTGATACAACAGACAAAGACAATCCCTCGGGGTGAATTTTAAGATATTCATCCAAATCTTCGATTTTTGCATCATCTAAAAGTTTTTGAAGCTTAATTGCAGCAAGCCTTGTTGCCCTTTTTATTAAACGGGCTAATTGGTCACCGCTAAATCCTTCTGTTGATCGTGCAACCTGTTGCCAATATTCTTCCTGATGTTTTATTTTTTCTTCTTGTGATAAATCGCCTGCCGGTATATCTGCAAAAATTGGCGCACCGTAACCTGCTTCTTCTGATGCTTTTCTTATTCTATCTCTATGAATTGTCAATATTTCTATTCTGTCTTCCTCATTTGGATTTGGTACTTCAATTTTTCTTCCAAAACGTCTTCTTGCTGCAGGATCCATTCCATCCGGCCTGTTTGTGGCACCAATAACATAAATCTGCTCATTATTTTCATGTGCTCCATCCATCTCTGTAAGAAGCGCGGAAAGAGCTGTTGTATGCATACTGTGACTTGTTGGTCCGTCCCTGTCCATAAAAAGTCCGTCTGCTTCGTCAAAGAAAATAATAACCGGCCTTCCTGACTCTTGGGAAAGTTTTCTTGCAAGTACAAAAAGTGCTTTTATGTTTTGAGGGGTTTCATTTACCCATTTGCTTGCCAAATCCTGATAATTAACAATTATCACAATCGCCCCAGTCTCTCCAACCAATGCTCTTGCCAATTCAGTTTTCCCGTTACCGCTTGGTCCCCATAAAAGATATCCTCTGTCTACCTGTGCGCTAACAGCAAGATGAACTTTTGATCCTTTAATAATAGTTGCTAATTCTTGCAGTGCTTCTTTTGCCTTTTTATTACCCCCAATATCTGCAAAAGTCCTATCCGATTGTTCAACTACCGTAACTTTTGACCTAATATCCGATTCTTCTTCTTTTTTTCCAAAATTAAAAAGTTTACCAAAATCGTTGGATAAAATCCCTTTTATTTTTTCTTCCTTTAAGCCCGTTTCTCCTTCTGGAGAAAAAGGTTTTTCAATTACTTCTTCTGCCATATATTCCTTTCCATACTCATTTGAGTATGGAAAGATTTTATATCAACAGGCAAAATTGTACTTGATATTTTCCTTACAAACTACTAACAATTAGTATACTTATGGTTATTCCAACAATAACTTATCAAGAAAAACTTTGGAGAAAAGGGCTCTTAAATATTGCGGGAGTGGACGAGGTTGGCCGCGGTCCCTTGGCAGGTCCCGTAATGGCAGCTGCAGTTGTTATAAATAACAAAAATCAGGTTGTAAAATCTGTTAGAGACAGCAAATTAATGAGTAGCTATCAAAGGGAAAAAGTTTTTTTAGAGATTTGTGATAAATCTTCAGCATTTGGAATAGGAAAAGTCGAAGCCCTTGAAATTGATAAAATTGGAATCCATGTTGCGACAAAAAAAGCTATGCTTAAAGCATTAATTGAAGTTGAAAAAAAATTGAGACAAAAATTAGATTATGTTTTGGTAGACGGATCAAAAACAATGCCTCTTGAAAGTTTCCCACATGAAAGAATATTAAAGGGCGGACTTTATCATTATTCTATTGCTTGTGCTTCTGTTATTGCAAAAGTTACAAGAGACCGGCTAATGGAAAAATTGGCGGAATTTTATCCGGAGTATAATTTTGAAAAACATGCCGGATATGGAACAGCAATCCACTTACAAAGAATAAAACAATTTGGTCCATGCCCAATCCATAGAATGTCTTTTGCCCCACTAAAAAAATAAATTAATTTTTAAACGCAAAACCAGCCGGATATGAAATATCCGACTGATTTATTTCCTGTCTTTAACGATCTTATTGAGTTGGTGACGGCGAGCCGGATGCTCGACCAAATCTCATTTCCGGATTTAATTGAATATTTTGAGCTGTTACTGACCCGTCTGAATTTTGTGTTCCGACGACCGCAACTGTTTCTCCTGTTTTAAGATCATTTTTTGTTCCCGGTGCAAACTTGTTAATAGAAGTACTGCTGGAAACTATGACTATTTTTGTGCTTCCGTCTGTCATTTTTACTGTAATACCGGTTGCATCACTACTTATGATTTGTCCGATAACAGGGCGTGCTCCACCTGTGCCGGCGCCGCCAAATCTACTTCCTGAGCCTGCACCGCCAAAACCACCTTGTCTTGAAATAAATGTCCCATTTCCACCAAATCTTGGCTGTGATTTTTGATATTGCATGCCTCCAAAAAATCCCGCTCCTAATGCAACAACGGCAACAATTATGGTTATAATAATTGCATTTTTCTTCATATTTTCACCTCCTATCTCTAAATATTTATTTATAGATTGCATAGGATGCCGAATATTCTTTTGAGTATTCGGCACCCTTCTTTTTTTCGAATTTTTTATTCATCTCTTAACGCTTCAATTGGAAAAAGATTGGCCGCTTTTTGGGCCGGCCCGCCTGCCAATGCAATCAAAATATTGTTTATGCAAATTATTATCTTATTCATATCGCAATGCTTCTATGGGAGATAGATTTGCGGCTTTGCGGGCAGGATACCATCCAAATAGAATTCCTATTCCACCAGATACAACTATTGCCAAAACAACCGCAAACCAAGAAAGTACAAAAGGCAAATGTAAAACAAACAATGAAAGTACATAGGATATCGCAATTCCCAAAACCATACCAATAATTCCTCCGACAAAAGTTAAAATAATTGCTTCAACTAAAAATTGTGTAATGATTGTTTTTTTCATCGCACCAAGTGCTTTACGCAAGCCTATTTCTCTTATTCTTTCTGTTACTGTAACAAGCATGATATTCATAATTCCAATTCCACCTACTAAAAGAGATATTGCTGCAATACCTGACAAAAGTGTTGTAAAAGTACCTGTTACCTGATCTGCGGCTCCTAAAATATCTGATTGGGACAAAATACTAAAATCCGCTTTTGCCGGATCAGATAATTTGTGTTGAGCCAGCAAAAAATACCCTGCTTCATTTTCCGCATTTGTCATAACACCTGAAGATTTTGCCTGCACCGCAATACTGCTTAAATAATCAACTCCAAATATTTGTTTTTGTGCTGTCTGAAGCGGAATAAAAATAGTATCATCCGGATTTTGGAAACCGCTGCCTCCTTTACTAACAGTTACACCAACAACGTGAAATGCAATCCTATTTATACGAATGGTTTGACCTAAAGGATCTGCACCATTAAAAAGATCGGAAACTACTTGAGGGCCGAGTACCGCATCCTTAGCTAAAGAGCTATTTTCCTGATCTGTGATAAAAGTACCTTCACTAAGAGAAACATTATGAACTGTTTGGTAGGCTGAAGTAACCCCGATTACATTTGTGTTTGTGTTTGCTCCTCCTGCTGTAACCTGCGAACGTTTGGAAAATTCCGGAGAAATATTTTGAATATCAGGAATTGATTTGGAAGCAATCATTGATGTTGCATCTGCATAGGTAAGCGACTCACCAGATCCCGCGGCTTGTCTTATTCCTCCTGTTGTTTGTGCCCCGGGCAATACTGTTAACAAGTTTGAGCCAAGCGACTGGATTTGCGATTGCACAGACTGTTGGCTTGCCTGACCTAAAGAAATTAATGCAATAACACTGCTAATTCCTATAACAATACCAAGCATTGCAAGGCTGGTTCGTAATTTATTTACCGTTAGGGTTTGCAGACTTTCGGTAATTGTTTCAAAAAGTTCCATAAAGTTATTGCTCTACCTGCATTATCTTTTTTGAGATTTTTTGATGTTTATTTATCTCATCTTTTATTATTTTCCCGTCTTTGATATGAATAATTCTTTTTGCATGCTCTGCAATATCTGGTTCGTGTGTAATCATAACAATTGTGTGTCCTTGTTTGTTTATATCTTGGAAAATAGACATTACCTCTTCTGCCTGAGCAGATGCAATATTGCCTGTAGGTTCATCAGCCAAAAGCATTGCAGGATTCATAACAAGAGCCCTAGCTATTGCAACGCGTTGTTGTTGGCCTCCGGAAATTTGATTTGATGTATGAGACAACCTGTGACCAAGGCCAACCATTTCTAAATATTTAGTTGCAATTTCTTTTCGTTTTTCAAGAGAAATTCCTCCATAGCGCATAGGAAGCATTACATTCTGCAAAATTGTTGTTCTTGGGAGTAAATTAAATGCCTGAAAAATAAAACCTATTTTTTTGTTTCTAATTACAGCCAACTGATCGTCCGTAAGTTTTTCAACATTCTCACCATCAAGGATATATATTCCGCTTGTCGGAGTGTCTAACGCTCCAAGAATATGCATGAGTGTCGATTTACCACTTCCAGATGGGCCCATAATGGCAACAAAATCTCCATGATCGATGGTAAAGCTTACATCACTAAGAGCAATTGTTTCCATTGCTTCTGTTTTGTAAATTTTAGAAATATGAGAAACTTGAATCGCTGCATTTGATTTTATGGATTTCATTAACTTACTATCCGCCCCCGCCTCTTCCCCCACCACCTCCGGCTCTGATAACAGCTCCGCCTCCACCAAACCCTGCATTTCCACCAAATAGACTCCTGCTAAAAGGTGATGCTGAAGATGAAGAACCGGTTTGCCCTGTTGCTACGAATCCAACAACCACAACGTCTCCTTCAATTAGCCCGGATGTAATTTCTGTGTCTGTATCCGAAGTATCTCCTGTTGTTACGGGAACTATTGTTATCTGACCATTTTTCAAAACCCTAACCGTGGACTGACCATTAGACGACTGGACAGCAGCCGTAGGTACAGTAAGCACATTATCTTTTACAGAAGTAATAATATTAACAGTTGCGCTCATATTGGGAAGAATTTTATCATTTGGGACGTCTAGGACAATTGTTGCGGGATAAGTTGTAACACCTGATGAAACAACTCCACCAGTATCAATTCCGGAAACTATACCTGTAAATGTAAGGTCCGGGAATGCATCAAGAGTTATTGTTGCTTTTTGTCCTGACTCTACTTTTGTAACGTCTGTTTCAGAAAGCGACGCGCTTATAACTGGTGCTCCTCCCGTTTGGATACTCGCAACTGGCTGAGATGTAACGGTATTACTATTGCTGTTTGTTGATGATGTAATTTGTAAACCCGGTGTAATAACAATATCCGATATTGTTCCAGACTGTGGAGCAGTAATTGTTGCAGACGTTGCTTGATACGAGAGCCACGCGGAAGTTAGTGCGGCTTGAGCCTGATTAATTACACCTTGTTGATTGGTGTAGTTGGATTCCGCCTGAAGCCAAGCCGCATTTTCTTCAATGTACACGGGGTCTGCTTTATCCTGATCAGTTGGATTTGCAATACCCCTATCTGTAACAAACGCCTGATTTGTCTTAAATAATGTCACCTGCAAAGAATTTAATTGCGCTTTTGCGGAATTTAAATTGTTTTGCGCGGAAATATAACTTGCATATGCTTGCGCCTGAAGTTTTGCTCCATCGGTATCTAAAGTCATATCCGCAATTGTTTCACCGGCTGTAACTTTATCGCCGGCTTTCACATAAACATGATTTATAACCCCACTTGCCTGAGTTGTTATTTCAACTCTATTCGACGCAACAACTTGGCCGGATTCCGAAACGCTTGAAATTAGTGTCCCTTTAGTAGCGGTTGCTGTTTGGTATTGAGGAGTAGAACTACCTTGCCCGAATATTTTTGTGAAAGCAAAATATAAAACAGCTATTATAATAACAGCTGTTATAATTTTTTTTACTAAAGAAAGTTTCCAGAACCAATTGATTAAACCAGTAAAAAATCTAAAAAGGTTTCCAAATAAATTCATCATTGCAATAGTATACTAAAGCAGCTTAAATAATGCTGAGATCAAACTGCCGGAATAAAAACAGTAAAAGTTGTTTTCTTACCGGGAATACTTGTTACCGAAATTTGACCATTGTGAGATTCAATAATTTTTTTAGCAATCGATAAGCCCAAGCCGTATCCCGGGACATCTGTTTTTGATCTTGATTTATTTGCCCTATAAAATCTGTCGAAAATGTGAGGTAAATCTTCCTTTGCAATTCCCATTCCAAAGTCTGTAACTGAAACTTCTATCATATTTTGTTGTTTTTTTGATTGGATAGAAATTTTTTCATTTTCTTTACTATACTTTATAGCATTATCAAGCAGAATAACAAATAATTCCTTAACTCTGTCAGAAACTGCTGATATTTTTTCGTCTTTAATTTTTTTCTCAATTGTAATTTGTTTTTTTAAAGCTAAAGATTCCACTTTTTTTATAGCAGCATTGACTATTTCTAAAAGGGAATTTTCTTTCATGTTTTCAATTGTTATCTCTTTTCCATTTTGAGCAAGTTCCAAAAGATTGTCAGAAAGTGCCTGAAGCCCAACTACTTCTTCCAAATTACTTTCCAAAAGTTTTTTTGCATCCATAACATCTATTGATTTGTCTCTTAAGCCTACTTCTATTTCTGTTCTTAGAGACGTTAAAGGCGTCCTAAGTTCGTGTGATGCATCGGTTATAAACCTGTTTTGTTCGTCAACCATTTTTTTAATTGGAACAAGTGTTCTGCCCGCTAAAAAATATCCTGCCAGAGAAGAAATAATAAGAATTACAATATTAATTCCAATTAAATCTATAATAACCCTTGCTCTAGCTTCCTGCATAACGTCCGGCTCTGGTTTTTCAGGCAAAGAAATTATGTCATCTTGCCATGGAAATGGTTGCAGCATATGGATTTGCAATTGGGGATTTTCTATCCGGAATTTTTGTAAACGTAAAATCCGGTCGAATTCACGGTTTGCGCCAAGGAAAATAAATGCGCTAAAAGCAATGCTGATTATCATGATAATCAGCAAATACCAGGCGGTAAGTTTTAATCTGGCTTTTTCAAAATGATCAAACATATTAATCTGTAAAGTGAAAAATTCTTATATTTTTAGATATGAACAAAGTTCCTTAATTTTGAATTTTGAACTTATTAACCTATTCTATACCCAAATCCCCGTGCGGTTTTAAGAAGCGGTTTTTCTTTGGGGAAATTTCTATCTATTTTTGTCCGCAAGTATCCAATAAACACCTCTAATGTATTTGGCAAAATATTTGCGTCATAACTCCACACGTGGGAAATAATTTGGTTTTTGGTTACAATTTTACCTGAATTTTTTAGAAGGTATTCCAAAAGTGCAAACTCTTTAGCGGAAAGTTTTATTTGTTTTCCACCTCTCGTAACTTCGAATGTTTCCGTATTTAAAGTAAGGCTATCAACAGACAGCGTTGTTTGGGCAATTTCCTGAGGTCTTCTGGATAATGCCTTTACACGGGCCAGTAATTCTTCAAACGAGAAGGGCTTTGTTAAGTAATCGTCTGCTCCACTGTTTAACCCTTCCACCCTGTCTGCAATTTGTCCTTTAGCGGTTAGCATAAGAATTGGGATATGGTTATTGTTTTTTCTTATTCTTTTACAAATTTCCACCCCGTCCATCCCGGGAAGAAGTCTGTCAAGAATAATTACATCGTAACCATCTTCTGAGGACATATCAAACCCTGTTGTTCCGTCATAACAAACATCAACAATAAAATTTTCCTGCTGCAATCCAATTTTGATTGCGTTGGCAATTTTATGTTCGTCTTCGATAAGTAATATTTTCATATTTAAACTTTTTATTAACAAGCAGGATTATAACATTTAATTGCTGAAAACCAACTGAGGCGTATGTAATCGTATTCTTACTGGACAATGAGTGTTCCCCACATGCCTTTTTCCCTGTGTCCGGGTATTGCACAGTAGAAGACAAATGAACCTGTTTTACTTGCAGTAAAAGTTGCTGTTTCTGTCTGACCAGATGTGCTTGTTGGCATATTGACTCCCAATTCGTCGATTTTTAGATTATGTACTCCTCCGCCATTTGTAAAATTAAAAGTAACAGAATCCCCTTTATTTACGGTAATTTTATTTGGCACAAAATAGAAATCTCCTCCTGTAATATTAAATGTTTTTTGCGTTGAGGTTGTTGACGTACCCTCTATTAACTGTTGTGTTTGTTGATCGCTAGCTGGTGGGGGGGTTACCGCAGTCATTGTCATTGCACCCATTGGAGGCTTTTTCCCATTTCCCATCTCTTTTTGCATTCCCTGTTTCTGAGTTGTCATTCCCATTGCAAGTGCAATTTTGGCATTCCGTTCTCTCACAATCCAAAAGCCCTCAACAATACAAACAATTATTAATACTCCTATAATTCCAAACAGAAAGTTTTTGCTCATAGAACATTTTCTATCATATTATAAAAACTATTGTAAAGTACTTACAAAATAGAAAGTATACTTTTCCTATTGTATTTTGTGCCCTTCGGGCAAAAAATCAGTCTAGAAGAAGTTATATCCTTACAGGACATGTGCCGAACTCTATAACTGTGAGTGGTATGTTTAATATGCTACACTAAGTCTGTGATAAAACTTATTCCTACAATATATTTTTATCTTTTAAGCTTTATCGGGATTGTTCTTCTCATTATCGGAATTTTTACAAGCATTCATTTTATTGTCGGAATAACAGCGTATTCCAAGTATCCCTTACCAAATGGAATAGAAAATCAATGCATGTATTCTATCCCTCAACTTCCAGTAGGCGAAACTCAACAGCTATTAATCTATAAAGATCAATATGAAAACTGTGTTAATAATTTGGAAGAACAACGGATTTTGACAAAAAAGCAGGATCTGGAAAAAGCGCTGTCTTTTACTATTGTTGGTTTTTTACTCTTTGGAATACACTTCTACTTTGCCAGAAAACAAAAATAGAATCAGCTACAGTTTCTGTACTAATATATACCACTCATACTTGATTTTGTCCACCATAGGGCACAAAATCAAGTAATCGGGTATTATACACTATTTACAATGATTAGCTTAAAGAGTATAGAAAAATGTTAACGCATATTCAACGTAAGAGGGCGAAAAAAAGACTGAATAGATTGATTTTTGTTTCTTTTTTTATTTTAGTTATTGTTGTTTTTTTTGTATTTAAAAAAACAAATCAAAACAAAATACGGTCAATTGCATCTCCTCTGGCGGTTAAACCAACAGTTACGCTTGCACCTTCACCAACTCCTTTACAAAATAGTACTAATCTTCAGAAAGTGGTCTCTGATGCATTAAACGGAACACACGGAACCTACGGAATTTCAATTAAAAACATGAAAACCGGAGAAAGTTATTTTGCCCATCAAACTCACATTTTTAAATCGGGAAGTTTGTATAAGTTGTGGATTATGGCAGTTGTTTTTGAAGACATTAAAGACGGCGACCTTAAAGATTCTGATATTCTTACTGAATCTGTGCCGGAGTTAAATGAAAAGTTTCAAATTGATCCAACTCTTGCAGAAAAAACAGAAGGAACTATAACATTTTCAGTAGATGATGCATTAAATCAAATGATTACAATTTCCGATAATTATGCAGCGCTTTTGTTGACAGAAAAAATAGGATTATCCAGCGTTACATCATTTTTAGAAAAAAATGGATTTACGCAATCTAAAGTCGGCGTTGATGGAAAAGATCCCGTAACAACACCACAAGACATAGCATTATTTTTTGAGAAATTATATAAGGGACAAATTATTGATAAAGAGTATTCGGACAAAATGTTGGATCTTTTAAAACAACAGAGATTAAATAGTAAGATTCCAAAATATCTACCTGATGATATTTCTGTGGCCCATAAAACCGGAGAGTTGGATGAAGACTCTCATGACGCAGGTATTGTATATTCTCCTGGTGGCGATTACATAATTGTTGTTTTATCTGAAAGCGACTCGCGTGAGCTGGCAAACGAAAGAATTGCAGATGTATCACAAGCAGTTTATAACTATTTTGTGCCAAGTCAACAATAATATTTTTTAAGATTGTTAAAAAAACCTAAAAATATTAGTTTGATGCAATATTCCAATCACTTTCAAAATCACTAACAAGACTATCAACAACATCACTTTGTAGAATGAGGATTCCAAGTTCACGGTTTTTATCCATACTTTGACTCGAGAAATTAACAGACCCAACATATGCT
The DNA here is from genome assembly GCA_025451195.1 of Candidatus Microgenomates bacterium. GTDB lineage: Bacteria > Patescibacteriota > Microgenomatia > Levybacterales > UBA12049 > JANWKV01. Next base: position 54,353 of record JANWKV010000006.1, read on the forward strand.
TTTATGCCATCAACCAAAACCAGCTTTGCATGAATATACGGAGAAGAAAGAGTTTTTACCAATACCCCACTTTTTTCAAGAAGCTCAGCACTACTTTTATTTGCTGAAAGTTGTGAAAAATCCGGAATAATAACTTCAATTTCTTCTGTTTTCGCTTTTGTTTCAAGAAGAGACAAAATGTCTTTGTCTTGTATTTCTTCCATTTCTATGTCTATCGATTTTGTTGCGCTTTGCAAAAGGCTGGTTAATGCGCTTCTGGAATTATCCGGGCTAATAATTAGATCCGTCGAATTTGCAAGGTTTGTTGCTTCACGCTTCCAATCGGAGGTAAAAATAGTTTCTATTTCGGCAACGTCTTGAGGATTATCATCAATAATGTCGTATTCACGGTTTTTGTTGAATGCTGAGGCCGTAAGATTTTGATTTAAAATAAAGGCTTCAGAGTCATCAATAACTATAGATTTTTCATGAGTTAGCGCAAAACTCGAACTAGTCCATTCAACGGAAATGCCTGCTTTCTCAAGTGTTGTCTTTGTTTTTGGATTAAGATTTCCTCCACCAAACGGGTGCTCTTCCAGCATTACTTTTACTGTAACACCCTTTTGTTCTGCGCTAATGAGTGCATTGATTACCTGTTTATCCGACAAAAGATAAACTTCCATATCTATCTCCTGCTCTGCGTTATCTATTGCGTCAACTATTGGCGAATGTCCATTCTGCGGCTCTTCAAAAAATGTGAGGTTATTACTTGCACCGAGAACATGCGATGGCTTTGACTGCTGAATGCCCGGATGGTGGAAAATAATATACGCGCAATATACAAGCGCTGTGAGAAAAAATAGGACAGCATTTTTCTTAATCCACCCCACATTTATAGTATAAAAAGAAAAGAGAATTATGTAAACCGTGTTACAATAAAAATAAACAATGCCCCTAGAATAGTTAATGCAATCATTCTATAAGAACTATGTTTAGAATGTGCTTCTGGGAGTAGATCTGATGCTCCAATGTATAATAAAAATCCTGCAAAAAATCCAAGATAAAGTACTAGAACTGATTGGGGAATTTCAAAAATAAGGGTAGACGCTACGCCAACAATTGGAGCAATTGCATCTATGATAAGTAATAATATTGCCTTTTTTGTTGAGTTCTTATGTGCCAACATTAAAGTAACCGTATTTAATCCGTCTGAAAAGTCGTGAGCAATTACTGCAATTGATACCAAAATCCCAACTTGAGGACTTACATGAAATGCAAGTCCTATTCCAACACCGTCAAGAAAGCTATGAAAAGATAAACCCGATGCACTTATTAATCCAACCGTTGGATTCTTGTGAGAGTGTTTTGCGTATTCTTCTTCATGACCATGATGAATAATTGCGAGCTTTTCAAGAATGTGGATAAGTAAAAATCCACCAACAAGTGCAATTAAAGCACTTGTCACATCAATATTGTTTTCATGAGCTATCGAAAAAATTTCTGGCACTATATCAAAAAATGCTACGCCTATTAATATTCCAGCGGTAAAACTCATAATCAAGTGCAATTTTTCTTTAAATTTAAGGGCAAATAAACCTCCTAAAGAAGTAGAAATAAATGTTAAAAATGATAAAAAAATTGCCTGCATATTATTTTTGACAATCATTACAAAAGCCGTAAAATTCCAATGAATGACTTTTAACTAAAAATTTATATTTTTTTGCAATTTTCTTTTCAAAATCAGGAATAACAGTGTCCTTTACGTCTTCTATTTTCCCGCAATTTTGGCAAATTAAATGATGATGTTCACCTTTATTTAATTCGTATCTTGCCTTACCCTCCTGAAATTCCAATTTTTTAAGAAGACCTTTTTCTACAAAAGAATTTATAATTCTAAAAACCGTAACTCTATCTATTCCCAAATCTTTTTGCAAATGATCTGTTAGGTGCAAAACATCAACTGGTTTATCATGGGATTCAAAGAGTTTTAATGTTGCAACTCTGGCGGGAGTTACTCTTAAATTAACTTCTTGAATTTCTTTTTCGCAGTCGTGTTGTTTTAAATCCTGAACTTGCCGGATGGAAATTTGTTTCATAAAAACAATTATACGCAACTAAGTTGCATTTGTCAAGACCAATATGAGTTGTTTGCCACAAGAAATGTAATCTAGGTCATTGACAAATTTTTAAAAAAGTCGTTGACTAAAATTAGGGGTAAATTTTTTCCCCTTTTGTGTATTTGTATGACATAAATATTATGATCAAATTTGTCGGAACTGCCCTACAAGACAAACAAACGCTCCTTTTTTATTGTCAAAAAGAAGGTAATGAAATTTTCTTCAAAGCAGTCGGAAGCCAAAATGGACTCGAATTTTCAGATAAATGTAACTACATATTTGTCTTTGATGAATCTCAAAAAGAAGAACAAAACTTTAATTGGAAGAGTTTTAGGATCGCCCGCCAACATGATCAATTTCTTCTTACATATAAATTAGACTCCGAAAAAGACGCGTCTTTATTTGGCGCATTATCCGCAGATTTAATCAGATGGCAAAAAATTGGAAAAATTGATGAAATTAAAGAAACCGGTACGGTTGTTCCGCTGTTCCAGTTTAACAATAATTATGTAATGTATTTTGGGGAAAAGGATATAAAAATTGCCTCTTCAGAAGATTTAAAAACATGGAAAACGGAAACAAAAGCCGTCTTAAAATCCAGAAAAGCAAGTTTTGACAGCGGAAATCTTGAAGTCGCAAATGCTTATGTCTTAAATAACAACATACTATTAATATACTATGTAAAAAAAGAGAAAGACGGAAAAACTTTATACGATGTGGGGGCTGCAATATTTGATAAATCTGATCCGACAAAACCCATATGGCGCAGTGAAGAGGCAATTTTTGAACACCCGGAAGAAATGGAAAATGAAAAAATGCAGCCTTTTGGAAGCGCAATAAGTGGTGACCGGCTTATTTTATATTGGTTAATAGGAGAAAATAATTTATTCGCAGTTTCAGTGCCAATCCCAACAACAAGTACCGGCTTAAAACATAAAGTGTTTACCCATATAGTTAAAAAATCGGAAAAAAATCCGATTATCGGACCAAACCCTGCTCACCCTTGGGAGTCACGCGCGGCTTTTAACAGCGCCGCAATTTTAGATAACGGAAAAGTCCATTTTGTATATAGAGCACTTGGAGATAAAGATCTTTCTGTTTTGGGATATGCAGTTAGTAGTGATGGAGTAAATATTGATGAAAGATCTACCGAACCGATTTATATTCCCCGTGAACCGTTTGAGACACCCGGCGGAAACGCGTTTTCCAGCTTTGCACAACATTTTGCGTCTGGAGGAGGTTATGGGGGGATTGAAGATCCAAGAATTACCAGACTCGAAGATAAAATTTATCTGACCTATGTGGCATTTGACGGAGCAAATCCGCCAAGGGTTGCTATGTCTTCTATTCACATTGATGATTTTAGAAAAAAAAACTGGGACAAATGGGAAAAGCCAAAATTAATTTCCGCACCGGGAATGGTTAACAAAAGCGCTGTTATTTTTCCAAGAAAAATAAGAGGAAAATACGTTATGATGCATAGGGTTTATCCGAATATTCTTATCGATTATTTGGATAATCTGAACTTTAAAGAATATCTTAAAGGCCATTATTTTATTCCTCCTAGGAAAAAATTCTGGGACAGCAAGAAAGTAGGAGCAGGTGCACCGCCAATGGAGACAAACGACGGATGGCTTTTAATTTATCAGTCTGTTGGACACCAGGATTCAAGCAGATATAAGATTGGAGCTATGATGTTGGACCGGGATAACCCGGAAAAAGTTTTGTACAGGACACACACCGCGATTATAGAACCGAGTGAAAGGTACGAAAATGAAGGGTTTAAAGCTGGAGTTGTATATCCGTGCGGAGCTGTAATTAAAGATAATTCGTTGCATGTATATTATGGCGGAGCAGACACTGTGGTTTGTGCAGCCAAAGCGGACTTGAATACTTTCTTAAATGAAATGAAAAGAAACAGGGAACCAAAACTAACAAAAGTAACAAGCAGACAGTTTGCAAATTAAAAATTTAAGTTAAAAAATAAAAGTTAAAAGTTAAGGTACTTTCTTTTTATAAACCTCAGTAAAAGTTTTATAAATAAAATACTTTAATTTTTCATTTTTAATTTTAAATTTTTAACTTACTATTATGGCAACTTTAACCCGTATTCCGGAAAATCCAATTCTTACACCAAACCCCCAAAACGAATGGGAAAAAGAAGCCACATTTAATGGATGTGTTTCCTATGTTGACGGCACATATCATATGGTTTACCGCGCGCTCTCCTCAATGAAAATGCAAAACGGAATTAATATGGAAGTTTCTTCAATAGGATATGCAAAGAGCACAGACGGCATACATTTTACCGATAGAACGCAAATAATTTCTCCTACGGAAGACTTCGACATGTACGGATGCGAAGACCCAAGAATTACCTACATGGATGGAAAATTTTATATCTTTTATACCGCCCTTTCCATGTTTCCCTTTACAGCATATGGAATAAGACTCGCCGTTGCAATTACGAAAGATTTTAAAACATTTGAAAAACATCCTGTTACAACGTTTAATTCAAAAGCAATGGGTCTTTTTCCGGAAAAAATCAACGGTAAGTTTGCAGCCCTTTTAACAATAAACACCGACATGCCGCCTGCCAAAATTGCTTATGCTAACTTTGATAAAGAAGAAGATATGTGGTCGCCGGTTTTTTGGATGAACTGGTATGAAAATGCAAATAACCATATTATTCATCTTCTCCGTGATATCCGCGACCAGGTAGAACTGGGTTCTCCTCCGATAAAAACAGAATACGGTTGGCTGGTTATGTATTCCTACATTAAAAATTACATGTCAAATGATAAAAAATTTGGAATAGAAGCAGTACTTTTGGATAGTAATGACCCAAGAATTATTTTAGGCAGAACCCAACTCCCACTTCTTATGCCGGAAGAAAAATACGAATTGGAAGGAATCGTAGCAAATGTTATTTTTCCATCAGGAGCTCTAATTAAAGACGATAAACTGATTGTTTATTATGGCGCAGCAGATACTTCTGTTGCTGTTGCATCTATGCACTTAAGCTCTCTTTTAGACCAGATAAAACCAATAGATGTCTCAACAATTACAACTTCGAGCCTTAGAAAATTTGTAAGATTTGAGGGGAATCCAATTATTAAATCGGCACTCGAACTTGATTGGCAAAATAAAGCTGTTTTTAACCCTGCTGCAATTTATGAAGACGGGAAAGTTCATCTTGTGTATAGGGCGCAATCAAAAAGCGGAGTTTCTGTTTTTGGATATGCGTCAAGTAAAGACGGATTTCATATTGATGAAAATTTGGATAAGCCGATTTATATTCCCCGGGAAAGTTTTGAAAGAAGCACAAAACAAAATGGTAATTCCGGCTGCGAAGACCCAAGAATTACAAAAATAAATGATAGATTATTTATGACTTATACTGCATATGACGGGGCAAATCCTCCAAGAATCGCGCTTACCTCTATTGCTCTTGCGGATTTTTTGAAAAAAAATTGGAACTGGGAAAAGCCAAAATTAATTTCCGCGCCCGGAGTCGATGATAAAGATGCATGCATTGTTAAAAAGGTAAAAGGTGAGGGGTTTGTTGCATTTCATAGACTTGGCAATGTCATTTGGCTTGATTTTTTAAGGGATTTGGATTTTCCCGAAAAGAAATATTTAACAGGCGGAATTATCGCTCAGGCCAGAAAAGATAAATGGGACAATATAAAAGTAGGCATTGCCGCACCACCCTTAGAAACCGAAAAGGGCTGGCTGCTACTTTACCATGCGGTATCTGACCCGGGATTTATGTATAAAGTTGGCGCAATGCTTTTAGATTATGATGACCCAAGACGGATTATTGCCCGCACAGATGAGCCTATTTTGGAGCCGGAAAAACCATATGAGCTTGAAGGACAAGTTCCGAATGTTGTTTTTCCATGCGGAGCGGTTGTAATAAACGGTACGGTATTTTTGTATTATGGCGGTGCGGATTCGGTTGTTGGAGTTGCAACAAGTCCTCTATCTACAATACTCAATGTTTTACTGGAGAAATAAGCGCCTCAACTTTCATCTACCTAAAAATAACGATAAGGGAATTAAAAAAACCTGCATGCTTAAATGGTTAGATGGTTAAATGATCGCGATAAATTTAGCCATTCATTACTTATTTTGCTACACTATAAATAGTATTATGATCTTTCAGAAAAAATTTATTTTTTTGTTTGGGTTTATTTCTCTTTTGTTTTTGTTTTTTTTTAAACCAAATATTTCTTTTGCCCAAACGGCAACACCAACAGTTTCGATTACCACACCAACTCTTTCTTCCTCAAGTAGCGCCGCGACCATGGGCGTTGCAACTTTTGTACAGGTAAAAGACGTAAATCTTAAAGACGGAACAGTAATTTCATCCGCTGATAATGGAGCAATAGCAACTGATGTTTCTTATGATTCTCAAGTTTTGGGAGTTATCGCAAAAGACGCGGCAATACTTTTAAATTCCGGAGGTTCGGCAAACAGTCTTCCTGTCATATCTGTAGGCAATGTTTATGTTTTGGTTTCGACCAAAGACGGCGTAATAAAAAAAGGTGATCTTTTAACAAGTTCGACAATTCCGGGGGTTGCTGTAAAAGCGGTAAGGTCAGGCTATGTCTTAGGAACTGCTTTGGAAGGTTATGACAATCCTGATCCAAAAAAAATAGATACCATAGTTGCCGATTTGAATTTACATTATTTTAATTCAAAACCGACTTTTCCGGGAACGCTGTCCGATTTATTTAAATTTATTGTTTTATCAACCAAAGAAGATCCGACTCCAATATTTAAAGACATTGTTGCTGCCCTTGTAGTTTTGGGATCTTTTGTTTTGGCATTTTTAACATTTGGAAGAGCAGCTGCAAAAGGAGTTGAGGCACTCGGTAGAAACCCCGCGGCAAGCAGAATTATTCATTTGGGGATAATTTTTAACGTAACAATTGTAGGGTTGATTATTATTGCCGGCATGACCGTTGCTTTTCTTATTTTAAGACTATAAACCGTGCAAAATTATTATATTATCCCCAATGAAAATAGGTAAGAAAGTTCTTGAAGCAATTAATGATGCAAGAATAAAACGCCCATTATGGTATAAAAAATACCATGCCTCAGGATTTTCAGATTTAATTCACGGATTTATTTTATCTGTTGCAATATTTTTTCTATTGATTGGTTTTTTAAAAATTTTATTGCCGGTTAGCGCAGAAACCGGAGTGGAAACTACAATAACACAGTCAATTTATCCTAATAAACTGGGTGTTAGCGCACCGCTGTATTTATATTTTTCACCAATTGTTTCCAACATTTTCAGTTGGCAAAACTCAACCTCTATATTGGATAATATTATTTTATCTAACACCAGAAACGGGGAAACAAGTTGGACGGTTAGCGTAATATGTAGTGGTTTTTCAGCAATAAATCAACCAGTAAAACTACATGGGTTAAATGATACTTTAACTTCCGGCGGGGAATATACAAATCCTAAAGGAGGAATATACACAATTACTATTACCAAAGGCGGCAATACGGGTATTGCACAGTTCAATGTTAAAGGCATGGAGGACCAAAACGGGACAACGGGAACAAATGTCCTAATTGGGACAAGAGGATTAACTGCAACCTTTGCTCCTGCAAAATATGTAACAGGCGATTCATGGGAAATCCGTGTTGACACAATTCCTGTTTCTAATTTAACGGTAACACCGCGTGGCTTAACATTGTTGTCGGGCAAATCGGTAAATGCTCATTTGGGACCAAGCCATACTTTTTTAAACAGAAACGACCCGGCAACTATATTAGTTGTACCGCTTGGCCTATTTGGTAATAGCTATTCAACCAGTTTGTTTCTCTCCTTAAGAATTCCACCATTTACATATGCCAACAAATACAGGGCTGTATTGTCTATAACATCCGAATAGTTTGTTATGGCTTTTTATTTGGCTTGACACATTAAAATTTTTATGTGTACGATAAAGTGCCAATGGATATTAAAAAAATTTTAAATGATATAAAACATACAGAAACTAAGTGGTATAAAGATTACTGCAAATGGATAAATCATGGAAGATTTCATTTGCTCATTTTTATTATTTCTTTTATTATTATTGCTACCGGTTTTACAAATGTTTTTTTCCAAATAGTTAAATTATTTACTATTGAAAAAGCATATGGCTCTACAACTCACGTGTCACAAGACGTAATAGGAGGAAGTCTAACAATATCCAATTCCGGAGATCAATCTTTAAGTCCGGTTAGCGTTTCAACCGTTTCCCAAAATTCAACTGGAAGTCTTGGAACAATTACCGTAACCGATGATACAGGTACAGGTAACGGTTGGAATGCAACTGCAACTTCCACAGATTTTTATAAAGTTAACTCTGCTGTTAAAACATCTGGAAGTAACAGTACCGTTACAACAGATGGAACAAGCACATATGTAAATGGTTCGGGCACAAGTCTTAACGGAGATATTT
>JANWKV010000007.1 GCA_025451195.1 Candidatus Microgenomates bacterium
ATGCCAAGGGAATCTGAGAATTGGAAGTATTTAATTGTTGGACCAAAAAAACTTTGGACTCAGATTGGACTTCCGTTAAATTTATATTCGCACTCCCCAAGGCCGGATATTTTTTTCACCCCTTCACACTACGCCCCCCGTTTTTCCCCGATACCAACTGCAATATCAATAATGGATTTGTCGTATATTCATTTCCCCGAGCTTTTTGACAAACGTGACTTATACCAGTTGAAAAACTGGACAGAATACTCTGCCAAAAATGCAAAAAAGGTATTTACAATCAGCAACGCAAGCAGAGATGATATAATTAAGATATACCATTTAAAGCCTGAGGATGTTGTGGTAACTTATCCGGGAATCAAAAAAATCTCAAATCTCAAATTTCAAATGTCAAATCTTAAAATAATACAAGAAAAATTTAAAATTCCAGGTAAGTTTATTCTTTTTGTCGGGACAATCCAACCAAGAAAAAATATAGGGGCTCTTATTAAAGCCTTTTCAAAAATATCGCAGGATTACAAAGATACGGATTTGGTAATTGTCGGGAAAAAAGGATGGCTTTTTGAGCCGATTTTTAAACTCCCTCAGGAAATTAGCATAGAAAATAGAGTCCATTTTCTGGATTTTGTAAACGATGAAGATTTAGATGTCCTTTACAAAAACGCAATATGTTTCTGCCTACCCAGTCTTTACGAAGGCTTTGGCCTGCCGGTACTTGAGGCAATGCAGCATGGATGTCCGGTTATAACAAGCAACGTAAGCAGTTTACCCGAGGCGGGAGGAGAAGCGGCTTTATATGTTGATCCAAAAGACGTAGGAGATATTGCAAAAAAAATAACTCAAATGATTGAAGATAAAAAATTACGTGAAGATCTAATTAAAAAAGGGTATCAGCATTTAAAGAAATTTTCCTGGGAAAAAACGGCAAAAGAAACACTTTCTGTTTTGGAAAATTTGGCTAAAAAATCATGAAAGATAAAACAGGAAAAACACTTACATCAACAGAAGTATTAAAAAAAATTTGGAACAGAATTTGTACTATAGATTTGGAATTTGAAATGAGGGTTTTAAAAATTGTTGGTTGGGTACCATTTCATCATTTTCGACGCTTTTTCTACAGACTTGGAGGAGTAAAGATTGGCAAAGGTTCAACAATCCATACAGGTGCTGTTTTTTATGACAGCAGAAATATAAAAATAGGAGAAGATTCCATAATAGGAGAAAATGCTGTATTGGATGGACGCGACAAAATTATTATTGGAAACCATGTAGATATGGCATCAGAAGTAATGATTTATAATGCCCAACACGATATTAATTCTGAATCTTTTGATGCAGTTAAAGATAAGGTAATTATAGAAGATTATGTATTCATAGGGCCTAGAGCTATAATTCTTCCCGGAGTAACAGTTAAAAAAGGAGCTGTAATTGGGGCAGGTGCTGTTGTAACAAAAGACGTTGAGGAATTATGTATCGCGGGTGGAGTGCCCGCTGTTACTATTGGAACAAGAAAAATCAAAGACCTTCATTACAAATTAGGCAGAGCCGCCTGGTTTCGCTGATTATGGTTAAACTTTCTATAGTTACTCTTAATTACAAAACGCCCGGTGTCACAAGCGAATGTATAGATTCTGTTCAGCAAATTCTCAAGGAAGAGTTTGAAAATGGGGTATTGGAGCATATTATTGTGGACAACCATTCACAAGATAACTCTTTTAAAAAAATAAAAAGCCATATTTCTGACAAAAAATACAAAGGAGTTTTCGCGTATGAGAGTCCTGTTAACGGCGGATTTGGAGCAGGAAATAATTTTGGAGTAAAAAACGCAAAAGGCGAAAACATTTTATTTCTCAATTCCGACACAATTATAGAAGACAAGGGAATTATGAAAATGCTGTCATTTTTGGAGGACAACAAAAATGCGGGAGTTATTGGCGGCCAATTAAAAAACAAAGACGGAACTCCTCAAGTTGCGGGGTGGAAATTTTACTCAATCATAAATGTATTTTTTTTGCTGCTTGGTTTTGAAAGATTTGGACTCATCTCATCTGTTTCGGATAATATAAAAAAAGTTGATTGGGTAACGGGTGGATGTTTTATGATTAAAAAAAATATTTTTGAGAAAATTGGAGAGTTTGACGAAAAAATTTTTATGTATACCGAAGATATGGAATTATGTTACCGCGTAAAAAAATCAGGTTTTGACACTTATTTATATCCAAATATAAGCATTATCCATCTGTCCCAGAGGAGCAGCAACAGAAGTTTCGCGATTGTAAACATTTATAAGGGAATTCTTTATTTTTACAAAAAACATAAGCCCTTATGGCAGTATTTTGTGGTAAAATTATTACTTAAGAGTAAGGCTTTAATTTTAAACTCGGTCGGAAGGCTAACTGCAAACAGTTACCTGACGGAAACTTATGAAAAAGCTATTGCGGTTTGTTGATGAAAAGTTATTAAAATTCGGGGTAGCATTTGCAATTTTTTTTACCGCGCTTTATCCAAAATTACCAAGCGTCCACATTGTCCATACCTGGGTGTATATAAGACTTGAAGATTTTCTGATCGGGACACTTGCCCTTATTTGGCTTATCCAGGTTTTAAGAAAAAAAATCAAAATTCCATTCGCGATTTCTCCGCCGTTTATATTTTTCTGGCTGGTGGGGATGATGTCTTTTCTTTTCTCAATGGTTTTTATAGGGCCCCATATTGCAAATTATTTCCCAAGCGTTGCTTTTCTTAATTATTTCAGGCGCATAGAATACATGATTTTATTCTTTATCGCCATATCAACTGTTAAAAGTCTAAAAGATATAAGGGATTATCTTATTATCCTCATGGTGACGGTAACAGGAGTTGTTTTATACGGATTTGGACAGCGTTGGTATATATCTATCTGGAATTTATTCCCTGCTTTCTTTGAAAAGTTTTCTTTTTGTTTTCCATCATTTCAGACAGGAAACGAAGAATTTGCCAAAGGTATTCCTTTATGTTTGCCCCCGGATGCCAGAATCACCTCGACTTTTGGAGGACATTACGATTTAGCAGGGTTTCTGGTTTTAACAACACCTGTACTTTTTGGAATTTTTTTATCCTTTAAAAACTTTTGGGCCAAAGCTTACGCATTAATACTTACAACGTGTGCCGTAATTTTACTTATCCTTACTGCTTCAAGGATTTCATTTATCGCATTTTTAGTTGGAATTTCATGCATGCTTATATTCGCGAAATCAAAAAAATTTATTGCTCCGGTTGTGGTAATAAGTATTGCCTTACTTTTAATATTTAGCGCGTCAACCGCAAAAAGATTTTTAGAAACAATAAGGATTGCGTCTGTAGTTACCAATTCCGAAGGAACAGTCGTCGGAGTATCAACAGACAGTTTACCTCAGGCATTGCAAAAGAAAATTTCAAAAAACCCGATTATTGTTGAAAATACCGAAAACCCGCAAAATTTGCAGGCAGGATCAAGTTTTATTGCTTTGCCGGGAAGTTCCCAGAAAACAAACGTTGCTGTTGTGCAAAGTGCACTTACCGTTGAACAGCAAAGATTATTGAGGCTTCAAAACGGTGGTCTTGAAATTTCGACAATTTCCGGAACTTTTTTAGTACAACAAGCCCTTGTTTACGATATATCATTTACAACCCGTTTTCAGGGTGAATGGCCAAATGCCTGGAATGCTTTTCTTAGAAATCCAATTCTAGGCAGCGGTTACGGCACAATAACACTGGCAACAGACAGCGATTATTTTAGATCTCTTGGCGAAACAGGGATTTTAGGATTTGTTTCGTTTGCTCTGGTGTTTATGTATTTAGGAATTCTTCTTAGGGCCGGAAGAAAAAGCCTTGTTAATCCAATGGCCAAATATTTTGCATTTGCACTGAGCGGCGGGGTTATTGGCCTTTTAGTAAACGCGAGCTTTATAGACGTATTTGAGGCCTCAAAAATTGCGGAGCCCTTATGGATTTTACTGGGAATTGGAGCCGGGCTTATGCTTTTTATGCACGGAGAGCATAAAGAAAAAATACATTACTTTGGGTATCTAAAAAAGATTTTCACATCTCCCGCGCTTATTGTAATTTATCTTTTCTCCATTTTAGGGACGGTATTTTTCTCAAGCCTTTCCAACTTTTTTACAGCAGATGATTTTACATGGCTGCGTTGGGCCGCTTCTTCTTCAACAATAATGGACGTTATCCATTATTTTACAAACGCCCAGGGATTTTTTTACAGACCCTTAGATAAGTTTATTGTGTTTATTCTTTTCAGTTTGTCGGCTTTCAAACCTGAAGGATATCATCTTTTTACAATTATCGTCCATCTTTTAACAACTTTTGGTGTTTATCTATTTATTCTCGCAATCTTAAAGAAAAAATTGCCCGCATTTTTAGGTGCTGTTATTTTTCTTGTCCTTCCGGGCCACGCGGAAAATATTTATTGGTTCTCGACTCTTTCTGTATCTTTTTCCGCCATGCTTCTGCTTTTTGGAGTTTTGTTTTGGATTTCTTATAGAAACAGTGGGAAGTTTATCAATTATCTATTTTCTATTTCACTTGGTATTTTAGCCCTTTTTACATACGAGGGAAGCACAATTTTTCCGCTTTTGCTTTTGATAACAGACTTTCTTATTTTTGGAGCGAAGAAAAACAGAAAATTACTGAATGAATATATCCCGTTTATTATTACCACAATTGGATATTTTATATTAAGACTATTTGTGCATTCGGCAGGTTTTAACGGAGATTATTCGTACAGCGTTTATAAATTTATTCCCAATCTTCTGGGAAATATTTTTGGCTATTCAGGCATGTTTTTAACTGGGGAAAATATTTTCTCTTTGTATATTCCACTGCGGGACAGTCTTAAAAACTACTGGATAGAAGTTTTAGCAGTCAGCGTTGTTTTTTTGGCAGTAGCTTTTACATTTGTATTTAAGAAAAAAGATTCTGTATTAAAAAAATTTGAAGACAGGAATTTTCTAATCTTGATTTACCCGGTTTTATTTGCTTTTATTTCACTTTTGCCTTTTTTGGGCCTTGGTAATATTTCGGAAAGATATATGTATTTGGCTTCAGTTGGACTCGTGCTGTTTTTTATAATGATACTTTTTTCTACGGTTAATCTTTTGCTAAACAAATTTAATCAAAAAATTTTAAACAGCGTATATATTGCGGTTGCGGTTATTTTCATTTTGTTTTTTACAGTTAGCATAAAACATGAGGCAAAAGAATGGCAAAAAGCGGGATCTATTACCAGAAGCGTCTTAACTATTCTTAAGGCAGACCATGAAGACGTTACGCCTGACCAGACAATTTATTTTATAAATCTTCCCATTAAATATAAAAATGCCTGGGTTTACCCTGTTGGCCTGGAAGATTCAATCTGGTTTGTTTACAGGGAATCTTCTCCAAAAATTAAACTCGTAGATTCCGTTGATCAGGCTAAAAACTTGGGTCAAGCCTCGGGTAAACAATACTACATTTATTTGCTTGATAAAAACTACAATATAAAAGAAGTTAAATAAACTTGTTTATGCTGAGATTGATAAAAAAATACCAGCGGATTTTTCTGATAGCCCTTTTTGTTTTGGGATTTTTGGTAAGGCTGTACAGATTTAACAACCCGATTGCGGATTGGCATTCCTGGCGTCAGGCAGATACGTCGGCTGTTTCAAGAAATTTTGTTCAAAGCGGATTTAATCTTTTATACCCAAAATTTGACGACCTTTCAAATGTACCATCAGGCCTTGATAATCCAAAGGGTTACCGTTTTGTCGAATTCCCAATCTACAACATTTTTCAGGCGGGTTTGTTTATAGTTTTCGGCCATCTGACTTTAGAAGAGTGGGGAAGAATTGTCACAATTTTTGCAACACTTTTTTCAAGTCTCTTTTTATATCTTCTTATGAAAAAGTACGCAAATCCGCTCTCTGCTTTTTTTACAGCATTTTTCTATCTTTTTCTACCATACAGCATTTATTATGGCCGTACAATCTTACCGGACGAATTAATGGTTACGGCAACTCTTGGCGGATTATATTTTCTCTCCCTTTGGATGGATTTGGAAAAAAAATCCGTTATAAAAAATGTAACTTTTTTTATAATTACAACTGTATTTTTTGCCTCTGCACTGCTTTTAAAACCTTTTGCGGCGTTTTTCTTTCTGCCCGCAATCTGGATTGTTTGGAAAAAATACGGGTGGAAATTATTTTTTGTGGTGCAATTATGGCTAATGGTTGTTTTATCCGTAATCCCTCTTATTTTATGGAGAATATGGATGACAGCTTTCCCCGAGGGAATCCCTGCCAGCAGTTGGCTTTTTAACGGGGGAAACATCCGTTTTACTGGCGCGTTTTTCCATTGGCTTTTTGCAGTAAGAATTGGAGATTTAATTTTAGGTTTCTGGGGATTACCAATTTTAGTTATCGGAATAATCACAAAAAAAACAAGTAAAACATTCTTTTATTTATTTATAGCATCCGTAATTATTTATCTTTGTGTTATCGCAAGAGGAAATGTTCAGCACGATTATTACCAAATTCCAATTATTCCAACAATCGCAATATTTTTGGGATTGGGTAGTGAAATGTTTATTTTTCCGCCTAAAGAATTGTCAGCGCTAACAACAAGAATTGTTTTTGTAATTTGCTGCTTATTTTTATTTGCTTTCAGCTGGTTTGAAATTAGGGATTATTTTAATATCAACAATCCGTCTATTGTTATAGCGGGACAGGCTGTTGACCGTCTTACGGCGAAAAACGCGAAAGTTTTAGCTCCATACGACGGTGATACGTCATTTTTATACCAGACAAAACGCAGTGGTTGGGCAAGTTTTGAAAAGCCGCTTCCGGACCTTATCCAAATGGGCGCGAATTATCTGGTACTTGTTAACCCAAAGCCGCAAGATTTGGATATAGGTAAAACTTACAAAATTGTAGCCAGCACCAAAGATTATGTTTTGTTTGACTTAAACGAAAAACCATGAATATTCTCTTAGTCAGCTCTTTCCTTCCATATCCGTTGGACTCAGGCGGTCATGTGCGGCTTTTTAACTTACTTAAGGCAATACGTAAAGACCATAACATTACTTTAATTTGTGAAAGAAGACCTTACCAAACAGACAAAGATATTGCAGAAATTGAAAAAATCTGCAAAAAAGTGGTTACGGTTGAGAGAAAAAAACAGTGGTCTCTGGAAAATATTTTTAAAACTGCCGTTTCGTCTTTTCCGTTTCTTTTGGTTGGCCATACCAATCCGGAAATGAAAGCGCAAATTGTTTCTCTTTTAAACTCTTCGCATTTTGATTTAATTCATGTCGAAACTTTTTACGTGTTTCAAAATTTACCAAAAACCTATCTTCCGGTCGTGCTGATAGAGCATAATATTGAATATAAAGTTTATGAGTTATTTGCAAAAACCGCTCCATTTTTTTTAAAACCTTTTCTATCAATTGATGTTTCAAAAATAAAATTCTGGGAAGAAAAATATTGGAAGGAAGCAAAAAGGGTTGTAACGGTTTCGGAAGAAGACCGGAAAGTAATTAAAAATGAAAAAACAGATGTTGTGCCAAACGGCGTTGATGTAAATAAATTTAAATTCAAAAGCAGGAATTCAAAAATCGGAGAGAAGACAGTACTTTTTATTGGTAATTTTAAATGGTTACAAAACCAAAAGTCCGTTGATTTTATAATTAAAGACATCTGGCCTAAAATAAAATCCCGGGAGAAAATTAAACTTTGGATTGTAGGTAAACATATCCCAAAAAATATAAAAGCACTTACAAAAGACCACCGCGTTTTGTTTGACGAAGATGCTCCAAGTGAAACATGGAAAATTTATCAAAAAGCAGACATTCTTCTGGCTCCAATTACGGTTGGGGGCGGCACAAGCTATAAAATTTTAGAAGCAATGGCCAGCGGCGTACCTGTTGTTACAACAAATCTCGGCATAGAAGGCTTGCAGGCAAAGAGCGGAAAACACGCATTAACCGCGGAAACTTCTGAAAAATTGGCAAAAGAAGTGGATAATCTTTTGGAAAATCCTTTGCTTACTGAAAAGATTACACAGGAAGCACGGATTTTTATTGAAAAAAATTATTCGTGGGACTCAATTGGAAAAAAATTGGAAGACGTATATAAAAGCGTTGTTTAAATCAACCATGACAGAACTTTCTATTATTATTGTCAGTTTTAATACGGCTAAGCTTACAATTGAAGCGATAGAATCGCTTGTTGATGTTTGTTCGGTTGAATTAAAAAGCGGCAAGTACGAAATTATTGTCTCTGATAATGATTCAAAAGACAATACGGTTGAAGATCTTAAAAATCTAAAAGAGAAATCAAAAATTAAGTACCTAACAATAATTGAAAACAAAAAAAATCTCGGTTTTGCGAAGGGAAATAATGTTGGAATAAAAAAAGCCAATGGAAAATATTTGCTTTTTCTCAATTCAGATACGGTTGTCCGTAAAGACACAATACAAACAATTGTTGGTTTTTTGGATACCCACAAAGATGCCGGTGCGGCAACGTGCAAAATAGAAATTCCGCTGGGCGGAATAGACGAAGGCTCCCACAGAGGATTTCCAACTCCCTGGAATGCTTTTTGCCACTTTAGCAAGCTTGAAAAACTTTTTCCAAAAAGCAGATTATTTGCCGGCTACACTCAAGGCTGGAAAGATTTTTCATCTATTCACGCAGTTGACGCGATAGTTGGAGCTTTTATGATGGTTAGAAAAGAGGCAGGCGACCAAATTGGCTGGTGGGATGAAGATTATTTTTTTTACGGGGAAGATTTGGATTTTTGCTTCATGTTGCACCGAAATGGCTGGAAAATATATTACGTGCCGGTTGTCTCCATTTTACATTACGGCGGAGTATCAAGCGGTATAAAAAAACAATCGCAAAACATTACAACTTCAAACCTTGAAAGAAAAATCATGGTGCAAAACGCAAGATTTGCTGCAATGAAAATTTTTTATAAAAAGCACTACGAAAATATCTATCCAAAATTTGTAACGTGGCTTGTTTTTAAAGGAATAGATTTTCTTCACAAAAAAAATACTCCGAAGATAAATAGCTAAATAGTTGAATGGCTTTTCTAACGGGTAACCGTTTGGCCATTCAGCAATTAATTAATAATAGGTTGTATTAGTTCTCGACTCCCTCAAACAATAGGAAATTCAAATGCTGTAAACAATGCTTTTTTGAGCTATAATTACCACAATGAGAAATATAAAAATTGGAATCGATTGCAGGTTATGGAATGAAACAGGGGTGGGCCGTTATATAAGGAATTTAGTTTGGGAACTTGCAAAAATTGACAAAAAAAATTCATACACTCTTTTTTTCAGAAAAAACGAGTTTGAAAATGTTAAACTTCCCGGAGAAAACTTCGGGAAAAGTTTGGCAGATATAAGATGGCATTCTTTTTCCGAGCAGATAAACCTTTATAAAATTTTTGATAAAGCAAAACTTGACTTTATCCATTTCCCGTATTTTTCAGTACCGTTTTTAATAAAAACTCCATTTATTGTTACAATCCACGACCTGATTATTAACCATTTTCCAACCGGCAAAGCATCAACCAAAAATCCGGTTTTTTATCATATAAAACATTTCGGTTACAGATTTATTTTGCAAAAAGCAATAAATAATGCAAAAAAAATAATTGCGGTATCAAATGCAACCAAAAATGAAATAATAAAACTCTATAACACAAAACCTGAAAAAATCACCGTTACTTATGAAGGTGCTGACGAAAAAATTTTAATAAAAGATCAGGATAAAAAAATTATGCAGGGGCAATATTTTTTGTATGTTGGTAATGCATACCCGCATAAAAATTTGGAAAGGCTTTTAAAAGCTTTCGCAAGTTTTAAAAATAACGACAAAAGGGAGACGAAACTTGTTTTAGTTGGCAAGGAAGATTTTTTCTACAAAAGGCTCAAAAAAACAGTGGATCCGTTATTTGCAAAGTATGTTCTTTTCTACGAAAAAGTTTCAGACGGCGGTCTTGCATCTTTGTACAAACATGCAAAAGCACTGGTTATACCTTCTTTTATGGAGGGATTTGGTTTGCCGGCAGTTGAAGCAATGGTAAATGAATGTATAGTTTTGGCTGCAGACATCCCTTCTCTTCGTGAAGTTTGCAAAGAGGTGGCTTTTTATTTTGACCCGTTTTCTATAAACGCTATTGCAAATACACTCGCAAAAATAGCAGAAACGCCTGATTCAAAATTAGAAATTAGAAAAGAGCAAGGTTTAAAATTATCCAAGAGTTATTCCTGGAAGAATACAGCTGCCCGGACACTTGAAGTTTATGAAAGTTGCGCTCGTTTATGACAGAATAAACAAGTGGGGTGGAGCAGAAAGAGTTTTACTTACTCTTCATGACATTTTCCCGGAAGCCACACTTTTTACATCGGTTTACAGTAAAAAAAATGCCAAATGGGCAAAGGTTTTTAAAGTAAAGCCGTCTTTTTTGCAAAAAATTCCATTTGCCAAAACCCATCACGAAATTTTTGCGCCTCTTATGCCAATTGCTTTTGAAAGCTTTTCATTTGAGGCTTTTGATCTTGTAATTTCTGTAACAAGCGAGGCCGCGAAAGGAATAATCACAACTCCCAAAACACGACATATTTGCATTTGTTTAACGCCAACAAGGTATCTTTGGAGCGGGTTTAATGATTATTTATCGATAAATGCCTCAAAAATTCTAAAGCCTTTACTTTGGTATCTCAAAACCTGGGATTTGATTGCAAGCAACAGGCCGGATTTTTTTATTGCAATTTCAAAAGAAGTCCAAAAAAGGATTAAAAAATACTACAAAAGAGAATCCTTTGTAATTTACCCGCCAAGTAATCTTAAAGTAATAAGAAAATCTTCCGATAAAGGCTATTTTTTGGTGGTTTCCAGAATTTCAAAGTTCACAAGATATAAACATGTGGAACTTGCCGTTAAGGCCTGCACAGAACTTTCTTTACCTTTAAAAGTTGTCGGTGAAGGAGATTCCGGTTTTCTTAAAAAAATAGCAGGTCCAACTGTTGATTTTGCAGGATCTGTATCGGATCTCAAACTAGCCAGTTATTTTGCAAACTGCAAGGCGTTAATTTTCCCCGGGGTTGAAGATTTCGGTCTGGTTATGGTTGAGGCCCAAAATTTTGGAAAACCCGTTATTGCCTTTAGAAGAGGGGGAGCAATGGAAATTGTAAAAGAACATAAGACAGGCGAGTTTTTTGACAGGCAAACAATCCGTTCGCTTAAAAATGCATTGAAAAAGTTTAACAAAAGACAGTATAATGGTAAAGATTGCAGGAAAAACGCAAAACGTTTCTCCCCAATTATATTTAAGAGGCAAATGAAAAAGTTGATTGCCGGAAACTTAAAAAAACAACTATGAAGATTGTTATTTTTGCAGGAGGAGTGGGCTCAAGACTGTGGCCACTTTCGAGAAAAAATACCCCAAAACAATTTGAAAAGATTTTAGGCAACAAATCGACTTTACAGCTTGCCGCTTCACGTTTGCAGCCGGATTTTGCCTGGGAAGATATTTATGTTGCAACGGGTAAAGCGCATATGGATATTGTCAGGCAACAACTGCCGCTTCTTCCCGCGGGCCATGTTATCGGAGAACCTGAAATGCGTGACGTTGGTCCCGCGGTTGGGCTTATGACTGGTATTCTGGCCAAGATTTCTCCTCTTGAGCCAATGGTTATTCTTTGGAGTGACCATTTGGTAAAAAAAGAAGAACATTTTAGAAAAATTCTAAAAACAGCGGGTAAAATTATTGAAGAACAACCCAAGAAAATCGTTTTTGTTGCCCAAAAGCCCAGATTTGCAAGCCAAAACCTTGGCTGGATTGATTTTGGCAACCTTCAGTTTGAAAAGGATAATATTGAATTCCATTCGTTTTTTGGATTCAAATATAAACCGTCCGCGGAAGTTGCAAATGACTATTTGCAAAGTGGACACCACGGATGGAATTTAGGTTATTTTGTAACCACTCCGGATTTTCTGTGGAGCCTTTATAAAAAATTTGCCCCAAGTTTGCATAAGGATTTGGAAAAAATAATATCAAAGTGGAAAACACCGGAATTCCCGGCAGTGCTGGAAAAAATATATCCTACGCTGGAAAAAGTCCATTTTGATAACGCTATACTTGAAAAACTTGACCCAAGAGACGCCCTTGTTGTTTGCGAAAATATCGAGTGGAGTGATATTGGAGCCTGGGAAGCTTTAAAAGAAGCCTTGGAATCCAGTGAAAAGGAAAATGTAACACGGGGAAATGTGCTTATAGAAGATACAAACGATTCGCTTGTTTTTAATTTTACAAAACAGCTTGTTGTTGGAATAGATCTTTCGGAAATGGTTGTAGTTAACACGGGTGATGTTGTTCTTATTTGTCCTAAAACCTCTGTCGCAAAAATTAAAAAAATAGTCCAAAGTTTGGAAGGGACTCCAAGAGAGCACTTAGCCTAACATGCCGTACACAGAAGCTAAAACCAGCCCATCATACATTTTTATAAAAAGGATAATAGATATTTTTTCATCGGCAATTTTAGTTATTATTTTTTCGCCTATTATAATCCTGGTTACTTTACTCATAAAAATTACGTCAAAAGGGCCAATACTTGCAGATACTCCCAAACGCGTAGGAAAAGGCGGAAAGCTTTTTAAAATGCTAAAATTCAGGTCAATGGTGGAAAACGCGCACGGAATTTTGCGGGAAAATCCGGAATACGCCTCACTTTTTGATTCATATAAAAAAGGGAGTTATAAACTTAAAAACGATCCGCGCGTAACCAAAATTGGCAAGATAATCAGAAAATATTCTTTAGACGAAATACCCCAGCTTATAAATGTTTTGTTTGGGGATATGAGTTTGGTTGGCCCAAGAGCATATTATCCAGACGAACTACGTGAACAACAGAAAAAATATCCCCACACCCAAGACAGTGTAAAAGTTGTGCTTTCGGTTAAACCCGGGATAACCGGATTTTGGCAGGTAAGCGGAAGGTCGGAAATAAATTTTGATAAAAGAATACAAATGGATGCGGAATATGTTAAAAAAAGGTCTGTATTTTACGACCTTTGGATTATTTTTAAAACCCCCTGGGCAATGATTTCCGGCAAAGGCGCGCTCTAGCGTTTTATTTTTAAATGCATAATATTTATGCAAAGTTTTGCAACCCATCTCCTAACTCCTAACTACTATCTTCTATCTTCTGATTACTAATTCTCATAGGTTGACATTATGTGTTTTTTTCGGATATCATGGAATGTATGGATGGTTTTGAGAAAATTGATTTAGGTAATCCTAATGCAACTCAGTCAAAAATAACTTCGTCAAGAACAATGAAAGAAACAAGGGACGTAAAAGACGTTAATCCTCAAGTAATCAGTATGAGAAAACGTTCTAAAAGATCTTTTCCCAAGAAGACAGCAGGGTGGATTATTGGAATAGTTGCTGTTATTTTACTGTTTGTTATTTTTGGTGTAGTTTTACCTGGATTAAAATTAGTAAGCAGCGCAAAGTCAACCTATGCGCAGGCAAAGTTAGCAATTGCCGCGGCAAAAAAGCAAGACGTAGAAAGTGCCGGTACGGAATTAGAAAAGACAAAAACAGCACTTTTAGGCACGCAGAAAAACTTTGATTCCATGGGTTATCTTAGATTTATTCCTCCTTTTAATTTATATTATTCAGACGGCGACCATCTTATCAAAGCCGGTCTTGCCGCGCTTGACGGAGGAAAAATACTTGTTGACTCTGTTGCTCCATACGCAGATGTTTTGGGACTTAAAGGACAAGGAAGTTTTGTGGGGGGAAGCGCGCAACAAAGAATTCAAACAGCGGTTACAACACTTAGTAAGATAACTCCAAATATTGACAAGCTTTCCTCATCTCTATCAACAGTAAGGAATGAATTAGATCAAGTTAACCCAAATCATTACCCTCCACTGTTTGGTGGAGATAAAGTGAAGACAATTCTCGCGGAGGCAAAAACTTTCGCAGATGACGCGGACACGTTTGTAAAAGAAGCAACTCCTCTTATTAAAGTTTTGCCCGCCGAACTTGGCGAACCAACAGAGAAAAAATACTTAATTATTTTCCAAAACGACAAAGAACTACGCCCTACAGGCGGATTTATGACAGCATACGCAATCATGAGGCTTGACCACGGCGTAATCCACCCGGACACGTCCGATGATATTTACAACCTTGACGCAACAATTGCCAACAAACCGGTAGCACCAAGGCCAATCTTGTCATACTTAGCTAAAGTTCCGCTCCTTAATCTTAGGGATACCAATCTCTCCCCTGATTTCATAACATCAATGGATTTATTCAATAGTTTATATGCAAAAGCAGGCGGTTACAGAAAAGTTGACGGAATAATTGCAATCGATACATATCCGCTTTTGGACGCAATAGATATCTTGGGTGGAGAAATAGACGTTGACGGAACACAATTTACAACAAAAAACGACTCACGTTGTAATTGCGCACAAGTTATTTACCAGCTTGAAGCTATTACCGATCAGCCTGTTAACTATGTAAAAACAGGCAACAGAAAAGGGATCGTCGGTGATTTGATGCTTGCTATTATGAATAAAGCTTTTTCTTCCAGTCCAAAGCTTTATTGGGGCCCGCTTTTCCAGGCAATGCTGACAAATATAGCCCAAAAACATATTATGTTTGATGTATATAATGCCGATGCGCAAAGCGGCATAGAAGCTTTAAATGCCGCGGGACAAATAAGACCATTTGATGGTGATTACCTTCATATAAACGAAGCAAACTTTGGCGGAGATAAAGCCAATCTTTTTACAACTGAGGCTGTTAACCAGGATTATCAAATAAAATCAGACGGCAGCATAGCAAAAACAGTTACAATAAACTATAAAAATCCTTTCCCGCCATCGGATTGCAATCTGGAAAGAGGAGGCTTGTGTTTAAATTCACTTTTCCGCGACTGGATCAGGATTTATGTTCCAAAAGGAAGCCAGATAATAAGTAGTAAAGGATCGGAAGTTAAGTTAACTTCATACGAAGAATTGGGTAAGACAGTGTTTGAAGGATTTCTGACAGTAAGGCCGCAAGGGACTTCAACATTTGTTATTACCTATTCACTGCCTTTTAAACTGGCAAGCGACTCAAAACTTCCTGCCATGTATCAAAAACAGCCGGGTACCAACAATAATATGTATACGGTTTCTGTAAACGGCCATCAGGAACAAAACTTTGAGTTAACCGAGGATAAAGTTGTTACCCTTACAAAATAAGCTTGCCTATGCGTTTACACAAAGCAACGGGTATTATCTTAAAAAGAAAGAATTTAGGTGAGGCAGACAGAATCCTTACAGTTTTTACCCAAAACGAGGGAAAAATTTACCTTAAGGCAAAAGGGGTCAGAAAAATTACCAGTAAACGCGCATCCCACATAGAACCTTTAAATAAAGTAACGTTTTCTTCATACAAAAAAGGGGCTATGCCGGTTTTAACAGAAGTTATTTGCATAGAATCATTCAGCAGGATAAAACAAAACCTCTCCCTTGTCGCGCTTTCTTATCATATTTGCGAGTTAATAGACGGTCTTTGTCCTGAAGGACAGGAGAGTCCAGAAATCTTTAATCTGGTAGAACAGATACTTCTTGACTTATCGTATGAAAAACACATTGGAAGCGCTATCCATGATTTTGAAGTAAAGCTGTTAACCAAACTTGGTTTTCTGTCTTCTTCTCATGACCTGACGGGCGCGAAAGCCTCATTTTTTATAGAAAGCATTCTGGAAAGAAAATTAAAAGTCCGCCAAATTCTTCCTCTTTTGATATAAAGAACAATGAACGAAGTCCATATCCGCTCTATTACCGGCTCAGATAAGAATTGGATGCATGAATTTATGATTAAAGAGTGGGGAGCGGATAAAATAGTTATCCCAAACGGTGTTTATGTCCCTTCCGAACTTTCAGGTTTTGTTGCGCAGAAGAATGGGAAAAATGTCGGGATTATTACATATATAAACGTACTTTCAGCCTGTAAAATTATAACTCTTAACGCTTTTGAAAAGCATGAAGGTATAGGCTCTCTGCTTTTGAAAAGCGTCATAGAAATTGCGAGAAGGGACGATCTTAAAGAAATTATAGTTGTAACAACTAACGATAATGTAGATGGATTAAGATTTTATCAAAAACGCGGGTTTGTAATAAATAATGTATTTATAAATCAAATAGTTAATTCAAGAAAAATAAAACCCGAGATTTCAACAATTGGTGAATACGGAATCCCAATCAGAGACGACATAGAACTTTGTTTAGACCTTCATTAGCTTTAACCACAGAGCAATTTCTGATATCATACAATCATAGCCCGTTGATAAACTCAAGGCTATGATTGCCATGGATAATTTAATGGATAAAATTGTTGCACTTGCCAAAAGACGCGGATTTATGTATCCGGGGTCAGACTTATACGGTGGAGTTGCAAATACATACGATTACGGTCCGATGGGAGTTGAATTACTCAGGAATATTAAAAATTTATGGTGGAAATATTTTGTCCACCAAAGGGCAGATGTTGTGGGATTGGACGCAAGTCTTATTTCCCATCAAAAAATTTGGGAAGCGTCGGGGCACACAAAAGGGTTTGCAGATGCACTAATTGATTGCAAAAACTGCAAACTTAGAATAAGGGCAGATCACCTGATAGAAAATTATTTAGAAGAGCACGATACAGATGATCTTTTAAATCTTATTGAGGCTTTCGATAAAGGGCAAATAGAAGATCTAAAAAAAGCAGTGGAAACAAAAAAGGTCGAAGGTTTATCTTCCGGCAGGTTGGATGAAATAATCGGCATTTTTAAAATTCCATGCCCAAATTGTAAAAAACACGACTTCACAAAGGTTAGAAAATTTAATCTTTTATTTCCTGTCCAATTAGGCATAGTTGAAGGCGACCAGTCACTTGCATATCTTCGTGGAGAAACAGCTCAGGGAATGTTTGTTAATTTTAAAAACGTTGTTGACTCAACGCGGGTACGTCTCCCATTTGGTATTGCCCAGCTTGGAAAAAGTTTTAGAAACGAAATAACACCGGGTAATTCGGTATTCAGGACTTTGGAATTTGAGCAGGGGGAAATAGAATATTTCTTTGATCCCGACGCTACAAATTGGGAAACGCTTTTTGAGGACTGGAAAAAAGACATGTGGGATTTTGCAACAAAGGGTTTGGGAATTAAAGAGGAAAATCTCAGGTGGCGTGAACATTCAGATGAAGAAAGGTCTTTTTACAGTAAAAGGACAGAAGATTTGGAATATAAATTTCCGTTTGGATTTAAAGAACTATGGGGATTGGCATATCGCACTAATTACGATTTAACTCAGCATCAGGAGGCATCTAAAAAAGATTTAACAATTGTTGACCCAATCACCAACAAAAAAATCCTGCCGCATGTGATAGAGCCGGCAGTTGGTATTAACAGGCTTTTACTAATGGTTCTGGTAGATTCTTTCAAACAGGACGAAAAAAGGACAGTTCTTTCAATCAGCCCAAAATTAGCTCCTGTTAAAGTTGCAGTTTTTCCGCTTTTGGCAAACAAGCCCGATTTGGTTGAAAAAGCAAAAGAAATTTATTTAGATCTTAAATCAAAAATTTCCGGGTTTGTGGCGCTTGACGCAAGAGGCAATATCGGCAAACGTTACCTGGCGCAAGATGAGGTCGGTACCCCATTTTGTATAACAGTTGATTTCCAGACTCTTGAAGACCAAACAGTAACAATCCGTGACAGGGATACAACGGAACAGGTTAGAATAAAAATAGAAAATCTTTATAGTTATCTTTCGGACAAGCTTAAAATTTAATTGACAAACCCTTAAGTGCTGATACAATTAAAGTATGCAAAACAAGAAGGTTATCATTATTGGCACAGTAGCTCTTTGTATAATTATTATTGCGGGAGTAGCAGGGTTTATTATATTTTCAAAAGGAAGTAAAAAAACAGAACAGCCGGTTGCACAGCAGGATATGGTTGTGCCAACAGTTAACCCTTCCGATATTGGTTTTTCACTTACACTTATCCAAAGCGGAAAGTTTGCCAAAAACGGTTTGGACATGAAAATAACAAAGGTTTCAGAAATTGCTTCAATTGATTACGAGCTGGACTATACGTCTCAAGGCAATATTCCAAGAGGAGCAATAGGTCATGTAGACGTTAAACCAACAGATTCAGCTATTGATCAGCAGCTTCCTTTTGGAACATGTTCCGATGTTTGCCATTTTGACAGCGGTATTACAGATATTAAAGTAACTCTTAAAATCACCAATAAAGACGGTAGTGTAAATCAGCTCGTTTCCCCATTCTCCCTCTAAATATTCCCTCCAAATAGGTAGTGGGTTTTCACAAAATCAAACCTATATGTAGTGCTTGACAGCCCTTGTGAAAAGTTCCACAATAAAATAGTAGTCACAAATAGGAAAAAGTAGTACAATTTGAACATGCTAAGAGGTAGATACGACGGAAAGATAACAAAAAAGTTTCAAATTGCACTGCCAAAGAAGTTTAGAAACGAATTGGGAGACAGGATAGTTATTACAAAAGGTGAAGGAAAAAGGTTGATTGTAGTAAGTGAAAATGGGTTGGAGCCGTTGCTAAAGGGGACTAACCTGAGCCCTTTTATCAATAAAGACGCATCCGACTTCCAAAGGTTTGTTTTAGGAAATGCATACGACGCGGAGCTGGATAGTAAAGGTAGATGTGTGTTACCAGAATATTTAAGACAACACGCGGAAATTACGGAAGATTTAGTTTTTGGAGGCATACAAGACTGGGTGGAAATTTGGAATAAGAAAAACTGGGAAGACGAACAGGCAAGACTTAGTACGAAAGCACCCGAAATTGCTGAAAGACTGGCAAAAACTGTTACAGAAGGGACGGAAAAGTGAGTAATTATCACACTAGCGTACTTTTAAAAGAAGCGGTTGAAGCACTAAACGTAACAAAGAATGGTAAATATATAGATTGTACGCTTGGAGCAGGAGGACATGCGGTTGAGATTATAAACAAAGGTGGGTTTGTTCTTGGGATAGATATAGATAAAGACGCATTAGATTTTGTTAAAGAAAATCTCAAATCTCAAATCTCAAATCTCAAATTAAAAGCAGTTCTAGGGAATTTTAGAAACATAGATAAAATAGCAAATGAAAATAAATACGAAAAAGTTGACGGCATACTCTTTGATCTTGGGGTCTCTAGCCATCAGCTGGATACTCCGGAAAGGGGTTTTAGTTTTTCTAAAGATGCGCTCTTAGACATGCGTATGGACCAGGGCCTTTCTGTAACGGCAAAAGACCTGGTAAACGGATTAAACAAAGGAGAATTATATGAATTATTTACTAAATTGGGTGAGGAAAGTTTTGCTCGACCCATTTCAAATAGTATTATCAGGGCCCGTGAAATAAAGCCGATTGAAACAACCGGTGAATTGGCAAGTGTAATTGCCAGAGTATATCCAAGGAATTTGAAGAAAATTCATCCGGCAACAAAAGCGTTCCAGGCCCTAAGAATTGCCGTAAATGACGAACTTAACAGTTTAAAAGAGTCATTGCCAAAATCTGTCTCTTTACTAAAAAGTGGTGGAAGGTTGGTAACAATTACTTTTCATTCGCTTGAAGACAGAATTGTAAAAGACCAGTTTAATTTATTTGAAAGTGAAAAATTAGGGCAGGTAATAACCAAAAAACCAATAGTTTCACAAGAGGAAGAGGTAGAAGAAAATACAAGAGCAAGAAGCGCCAAGCTTAGAATATTTGAAAAAATATAAAATATGAAACACAAAAGAAAAATATTGGTTGCATTTGTAAGTACGGCAATTGTTCTATCTGTTGCTCAAGTTGTATTTTCAACATCATTTACAACAGCAGGAATAGATTTAAATGCGTTGCAGAATGAAAAAAAATCAATCGATAAAGAGAATATGATTCTCGGAGAAGACTTGTATACAAAGTCATCTTTTACTACAATTGCTCAGGAAGCAGAAACAGAGGGTTTTGTTCAAGATCCTAAATCCCGCATAACTCTAAGCAATACCTCTGCTGTTGCGATAGCTCAATGAGATGGAGATTCTTAGCTATATTTATTATTTTTTCCTTTTCATTTTTGGGAATTTGGGGGAAGTTATTTTATTGGCAAATAGTTAAAGCCGACGAACTGTCAAATTTAGGCAAAGATCAGTACGCAAATTATCTGGAAATTCCGCCTGTCAGGGGAGAAATAAAAACTTCGGATGGCTTTCCAATAGTAACAAACAAACTTTCTTATCTGGTTTATGCAGATCCGAAAGTTGTTGCAAATAAGGACAGTCTTTCGCAAATTTTAGCCCCGCTTTTAGATGCAGATCAGGCTTCAATTAGCGCGGAACTTGGTCTTGACAAAGTTTGGGTTCCTTTGCAAACAAACGTGGATAATGCAACCAAAGAAAAAATCGATTCAATGCATTTGCCCGGAATTGGTTTTCAGGAAACGCCTGTTAGGTTTTATCCCGAGGCATCTATGGCTGCGAAACTACTAGGCTTTGTTGGTAAAGATCAATTTGGTAGCGATAAAGGATATTTTGGTCTTGAAGGGTACTACGACCGTCAGTTAAAAGGCAGAATCGGACAAACAACAATTGTTCATGATGCTATGGGCAAGCCTGTTTTGGCAAAGTTGGTTGCGGATTCCGGACAGCAAGACGGCAGAAGTTTAATTCTTAATATTGACAGGGTGATTCAATTTGATGTTGAAGAAAAACTTAAAAAGGGAATAGAGCAATATGGAGCAAAAAGCGGAATGGCAATTGTTATGGACCCCAAAACAGGTGCAATTTTGGCAATGAGCGCGTTTCCTTCTTTTGACCCGCGCTCTTATTGGGAGTATGATCAATCTTCCTACATAGATCCGATAATTACCGATACATACGAACCAGGTTCGACATTTAAGCCTTTGGTAATGTCTATTGCTTTGGATTTAGGTCTTGTTACGCCAACCACGGAATGCAATATATGCTCCGGTCCGGTAAAGGTTGGCGATTACGACCTTCACACCTGGAATGATGAGTATTTTCCCAATACTAACATGATAGATGTCATTCAGCATTCAGATAATACAGGAATGGTTTTTGTTGCACAAAAAATAGGTCTCGATCGAATGCTAACCGGACTTAAAAAAT
>JANWKV010000008.1 GCA_025451195.1 Candidatus Microgenomates bacterium
ATAATATCTTTAACAGAATGCACTCTAATTGCATGCAATATCTCCTCGACTTCTCTTTGTTCTATTTCTAAATTCTGCAAAAACGGTTTTGCCAATTTTGCGCTTTCATACGGATGTCCTTCATCAACATTTATTCTGCCTATATCATGCAATATACACGCAGCTTCTAAAATTTTTAAGTTTACTTCCGGATAGTCCTTGGCGAGTTTTAGTGCATATTTTACTGTAAGGCTAGCATGGCGCATGTCATGAAATTGGTCTGTCTTTTCGTAGAAAGAATTTGCAAACTTTTTTATTTCTTCAAGTTGTTTTTCTGTCATAACAGCATTATATTACTACAGAAAGGAGAATAATTCTATTATATGGAAACCGAGGAATTGGAAAGCGAAAAAAAAGAACAGATAAATTTAGCCGAAGGACATGAAAAAATTGCAATTACTTTTTTTGTAATATTTATTATTGCCGTTGTTGCTGCTATTATTTTGTTTTTGTCAAAAATAAACTCCAAAAAAGCAGAGTCATCCGACTCCCCATCGCCAACGCCAACACAACTTCAATTAAACGCAGGCCAGGGAAATGCAAACAGTCAACAAAATCAATCTGTTAATGGAGCAGACACTGTTTTACAGCCTGCAGGACCGAATCAGCCAATAGAGGCAGCGGCAACGCTTACTCCAACAAACACTCCTGATCCTGCTGCAACTCCTACAAATACTCCGGCACCTACTCCTACAAATACCCCCTCTCCCACAAATACACCAACTGCAACTCCTTCCCCAACAGAAACTTTAACCTCAATTCCAACGGAACCAACCGCAACTTCCTCTGCAACGCCTACTTCAGATTAAAACCTTTAAATTTCTAAAAAGATTTACTTTGGTAAACAATTTTTTCATTGTTTTTAATATTCTCAAATTTTTTTATTTGCAAAATCAGATATGAGTGGTTATTATATAAAGCATGAAAAGGAAACTGGCAGGTTTTCTCTTTATAATCTTTGTTTTCATTATTGTTTTTTTCATTTGTCGAAATTTTGCCGAGGCAACTGATGTTGCAATACCGTTTATTTTTGAACCCACACCAACTTTAACCCCAACTCCTACTCCAACACCAACTTTAACCCCAACTCCTACTCCAACCCCGCTTCCGACCACAACCCCTACGCCAATTACCGCTCCAG
Source organism: Candidatus Microgenomates bacterium (assembly GCA_025451195.1). Lineage (GTDB taxonomy): Bacteria > Patescibacteriota > Microgenomatia > Levybacterales > UBA12049 > JANWKV01. Next base: position 1,181 of record JANWKV010000008.1, read on the forward strand.
TTGATTTGGAATCTCTTTTTATAACTTACAGCAATAAATATAGTGTGGATAAAAACCTTTTAAAAAAAATCGCCGCTTGCGAATCCGGATTCAACACAAATGCAAACTTTAGAAATATCTATAAGGGAATGTTTCAATTCGCAGCCTCCTCTTGGGAAAGTGTCCGGACTGCTATGAATATGGACCCAAATCCAGATCTTCGTACAAACCCGGAAGAAGCAATTAAAACAGCAGCATTTATGCTTTCTGTTGGGCGGAAAAACGCTTGGCCAACTTGCAGTTAGTCTTTAAATATTTTCCCAAAACTTACTTTCAACAAATTTCATTACTCAGCTATTAAATAATTAAAAAGTGATACAATGATTATTGTTGGAATATGAAAAAAACAGTTTTTTTAATTTTACTTATTCCTTTTTTAATTATTTCAATCATATTTGTTTTACCTAGTCTTACCCCATTAACAATATTAAATCCTACAGGAATGATAGCTCAAAACGAAAGAACTCTAATAATTAACGCTGTTTCTTTAATGTTTATTATTATAATTCCGGTTTTTATTGCAATGTTTTTTATAGTCCTTCGATACCAGAAAGATAATCCTAAAGCAAAATATATGCCTAATTGGACTGGAAATAACAAGATGAAAATTGCAATGTGGTTAATTCCAATTCTTCTTATATCTGTACTTGCTGTCACAACCTGGAAAGCAGCACATATTCTTGACCCATATAGATCTATTTCATCAGGCAAAAAACCGATTGTAATACAGGTAATTGCCCTAAACTGGAAATGGCTTTTTATTTACCCCGTACAAAAAATTGCAACTGTTAATTTTGTGCAGTTTCCGGTTGATACACCTGTTGAGTTTAGATTAACAGCGGGCGATGCGCCAATGAATTCGTTTTGGATTCCGGCACTTGGGGGACAAATGTATGCGATGCAATCTATGGAAACTCAACTTCATTTGATATCCAGTACCGTTGGAGATTTTGACGGTAAGGAAGTAGAAATTAACGGAGACGGTTATTCGGGAATGAAATTTATTGCAAGAGTAAGTACGCAAAGCGATTTTAACAGTTGGGTTAGTTCGGTTAAAAATTCTTCCAAACCGCTGTCAGATGACACTTACAACAAACTATCCAAACCAAGCCAAAACAATCCGCAGGCTTTTTATTCAACAATTGATCCGGATTTGTATAATAAAATCATATATAAATATATGTACCCGACAGTTACGCAATTAGATAATCAAAAAACAGGAAAGAACGCTACTTATTAAACTATGATGAATTTTATCTTTGGGAAACTAACCCTTGATGCACTACCGCATGCATGGTTTACAATCGGCGGTACTGCAACAATTACTCTTGGTGGAATTGCAACCGCTTTACTTCTTACCAAATATAAAAAATGGAAATGGTTATGGGAAAAATGGTTAACGTCAACCGACCCTAAAAAAATTGGGATTATGTATATAATAGTTGCCTCGTTAATGCTTTTCAGGGGAGCGCTGGACGCTCTGATGATATGGACTCAACAAGCAATGTCAACAGGTTCTTCCCATGGATATTTATCCCCTGCGCATTTTCAGCAAATTTTTACGGCACACGGGGATATAATGGTTTTTTTTGTTACAATGGGATTTTTATTTGGCTTAATAAATTTTATTGTTCCTTTGCAAATCGGGGCGAGGGATTTGGCATTCCCTTTTTTAAATACTTTGGGTTTTTGGTTGTATGTTGCAGGAGTAGTACTCATAAACATGTTTTTTGTTTTTGGCGGAGACTTCGCGGCAGCCGGTTGGCTCTCCATCGCTCCTTTATCTGAATTGCAGTTTAGCCCGGGCATTGGCGTTGATTACTGGATATGGAGTCTGCAGATATCAGGTATTGGGAGCCTTATAGGTGGAATTAATTTTATCGCAACAATTATAAAAATGAGAGCTCCCGGAATGTCTCTTTTTAAAATGCCGCTTTTTACATGGACTTCCCTTTGCAGTATGGTTTTGGTTGTATCTGTTTTTCCAATTCTTGCAGTTACCATTGCTCTTTTAAATTTGGACCGTTTTTTTGGAATGCATTTTTTTACATCAACCGCGGGCGGAAACCCGATGATGTATACAAACCTTATCTGGACATGGGGTCATCCGGAAGTTTATATTTTAATCCTTCCCGGATTCGGTATATTTTCCGAAGTTGTTTCAACTTTTAGCCAGAAAAAACTATTTAGTTATTCTTCCCAGGTTGCCGCTGCAATTGGAGTTACTCTTTTATCCATGGTTGTCTGGATGCATCATTTTTTTACAATGGGAGCAGGAGCCGATGTGAATGCTTTTTTTGGAATTATGACAATGTTTATTGCCGTTCCAACCGGCGTGCTGGTTTTCAACTGGCTTGCAACAATGTTTAGGGGGAAAATAGTTTATTCCACACCGATACTTTGGTTTTTAGGATTTGTTGCTACTTTTACGTTTGGCGGAATGGCAGGGGTATTAATGTCTGTGCCTCCTGCGGATTTTCAGGTCCATAACAGCTTATTTCTGGTTGCGCATTTCCATACTATGATTATAGGCGGCGCGCTCTTTGGAATTTTTGCCGGACTTACCTATTGGTTTCCTAAATTCACCGGATTTAAACTCGATGAAAAACTTGGCATATATTCTTTCTGGTTTTGGTTGATTGGGTTTTTTGTATCTTTTATTCCTCTTTATATTTTAGGCTTTATGGGAGCAACAAGGCGCTTAGATCACTATAGTTCTTCAACCGGTTGGCAACCGCTTTTTATAACTTCTCTTATTGGTTTTTGCATTATTGCAATTGGGGCCGGGATTCAGGTATTGCAGGTTATTGTGAGTATTAAAAACCGCAAACAAAATTTAGATACAACCGGTGATCCCTGGAATGGCAGGACTTTGGAATGGGCAACAAAATCTCCCCCGTCTTTTTATAATTTTGCAATTATTCCGGAGGTTAAAGACAGGGATGCTTTTTGGGATATAAAACAAGGGTCAAGGGTTAAAGATCAAGGTTTAATGGAAAAATATGAAGATATTGAAATGCCAAAAAATACTGCAATGGGAATTTACGTTGCCGGATTTTTATTTGTTTTTGGTTTCGCAATGGTTTGGCATATTATCTGGCTTGCAATAATAACCCTTATTGGAACAATAGTTTGTTTTATAATCCGTGCTTTTGATGACGAAAGCGAATATGTTCTGCCCGCCTCTGAGGTTGCAAAAATTGAAGAAGGGAGAATACATGGATAAACACGAATTTAACAACGAAAAAACTCAATTTGGTTTTTGGGTTTATTTGATGACAGACCTTTTAATGTTTGCCGCTCTTTTTGCAACATTTGCGGTACTACGCAAAAACACATTTGGCGGGCCCTCGGGACGTGATCTTTTTAACCTGCAGTTTGCACTAACAGAAACCCTTATTCTTTTAACAAGCAGTTTTACCTGCGGGCTCGGAATTATTTTTGCACAAAAGAAGAAGGTAAAACAGACTGTTATATTTTTTGGTATTACTTTTTTACTTGGTATTTCATTTTTGGGAATGGAAATTTATGAATTTTCCCATTTAATTACCGACGGCAATTCTCCCCAAAGAAGTGCTTTTTTATCTTCGTTTTTTACACTTGTCGGAACACATGGACTTCATATAACATCCGGGCTTTTATGGATGATAATTCTTTTCATTCAAATTTTTAGAAAAGGCTTGACAGATAGTAACCTTAGAAAATTAACTCTTTTAAGCATTTTTTGGCATTTTCTTGACATTGTCTGGATATTTATATTTACAATAGTTTATCTGATGGGAGCAGTATTATGAAAAAAATAACAATTAAGTCATATGTAATTGGGTTTACATTTTCTCTTATTCTAACCCTTAGTGCTTATTTTCTTGTCTCAATGCATATTAATTCAGATTTTGGGATATTATCCCAGCAGATTCTAATCCCACTTATAATAGGAATCGCAATTCTACAACTAATTGTCCAACTTATTTTTTTCCTGCATTTAACACACGAGTCAAAACCCAGATGGAATTTTGTGTTTTTTATTTCAACAATCGGGGTTATCCTTATTGTAGTAGTCGGTTCTGTTTGGATTATGAATCATTTAAATTACAATATGAACCCTCAGCAGGTTGACCAGTACGTTCAGAGCCAGGATGGATTTTAAAATGTCATACCAAAACTTATCCTCCAGCGTAATAAAAAATTATTACAATCTTGCAAAACCCGGAATAATTTATGGCAATGCAATTACAACAATTGCCGGATTTTTACTTGCATCAAAAGGCCTGCCTGTCAATGCAAATATGGCGTTGCGGCCTGGTTATTTTAATTTTGAATTATTTTTAGCAACACTTCTTGGAATTTCTCTAATCATCGGGTCTGCGTGTGTTTTTAATAATTATATTGACCGAAATATTGACGGCAAAATGGAACGCACAAAAAAGCGTGTTTTGGTTATAAAAGCAATTCCCGTAAAAAATGTTTTTACATACGGCACCATACTTGGAATAATTGGTTTTTTAACATTATTTATATACACAAATTTACTAACAGTATTTCTTGCGCTAATCGGGTTTTTCTTTTACGTTGTAATGTATAGCATCTGGAAAAGAAAATCTATTTATGGAACAATTGTGGGAAGCATTTCCGGGGCGATCCCACCTGTTGTTGGGTACTGCGCGGTAAGTAATAAATTCGACATAGGAGCAATAATTTTCTTTTTAATTCTGGTACTTTGGCAAATGCCGCATTTTTACGCAATCGCAATTTTCAGGATAAAAGATTATGCTGCTGCCGGAATACCAGTACTCCCTGTTAAAAAAGGTATTCTTATCACAAAAATACATATGCTTTTTTATATTGTTGCATTTACAATTATTGCCATGATGCTAACTTTTTTTGGATATGAAGGTTATGTTTATCTGGTAATTGTTATTCTTCTTGGTTTGGGGTGGTTTATGTTTGGAGTGCAAGGATTTAATATTGCAGATGATAGTAAATGGGCCAGAAAAATGTTTGGAATTTCACTTCTCGTAATAACAATGCTTTCTGTTGTTGTTTCTATTGGTTATGTTTTTAAAATCTAGTTGCGATAACATTTTTAATTCGGGGAGTGTATAATAAATATATGATGATCTTAATTCATATACTAATTGCTTTCAGCAGTATTTTTTATACCGGTTTTACTTTTCTTTTTCCATCAAAACAAAAGCTCAAAATTGCGTATTTTCTGGTTGCCTCGACACTAATTACCGGATCTTATCTTCTTCTTACAATGCCTTCCCATATGGTACAAACCTGTATAACAGGACTTATCTATTTGGGTTTTGTTACTTTGGGGATCGTACTAACACAGAAAAAACTGGCAAAGAAAATATTGGAATAGCTATCTTCCCGGATTTTTAACCACTTTGTACAAAGTAGCACTGCCAATTTGTTTGTATTTTTTAATTATTCCGCTTTTTTCCATATTATTTAATCCGTCAAGAAAAACTCTTCTATCTGCTAATAAATGTCTTATGTCCCAATTTAGAGACGTATCAACAATCAGAAATTCGGGGTTGTCATACCATCTAAACCAGTTGCATTCATTTTTATCGCAAGGGCTGTTTTTTGTAAAACTTTTTTTCTCAGGGTAAAGTGTATAAATTTTGTCTCTTTCACTAATATGGGGAGTTATGTTGTTTTGAGAAACGACAGATGAACCAACTGGTAAATAATCTTTTATTAAAGCATTAATATTGTGTACGGCAATTGGCTCCTGCCAAAACCATTGTTTTGTTAAATAACTAAGTGGAAGATGTAAAAAATACTGAACCGCGAGCGCACAAATAATTAAATACAATCCTACATACCATTTATTAAAAATACTGAACCGCGAGATCGCATATATTCCGGCAAAAGAAAGCAGAGTGCTTAGCACAATTCTGTATTGGCCAAATAAACCTTGCGCACCGGGAAGTTGATTTGCAATAACAAAATATAGACCCAAACTTCCAATTGCAGGGAGTAAATATAAAGGAGCTAAAAGAGGAATAAAGCCAAAACTTAAAAGAGAATACCAAATTACCTGTCTTTTCTCATTTGTATCAAAAAAGTTTACCAAATTTATGTTTGATAACATGCCTCCTTTATTGGCATATAAATAACTGACATGCATAATCTCTGGAAAAAAAATAAAAAATATAAATGCGACATATAAAACAGATGCAGCCATAAAAAACAACATTAATCTTGATTTATTTTTAAGATAAAAAATTCCCGCAATTAAAAAAGTGTAGAGTCCGATATTTTCTTTTGCCGTTATTGCAAGGAAAAAAAATAAAATCGAAAGCTTTTTACGTTTGCTTTCCAAAAAATAAATAAACCAAATTAAAAATCCCGTTGCAAACTCGTTACTGTGAACATCTGTCCAAAGTGCATTTTGCGCTCCGTAAAAAATTAAATACAAAACTATAAATATCAAAGACAAAAAATAATTAAGTTTTTTCTTCCTGGCCAGTAAAAATACTGCTATAGCAGACAGGCAAAACCAACCGTTTCTGACTAAAATCAAAGTAACTGGACTATTATGTATCCAATAAAACGGCGCAACAAGTGCGTAAACCAACTCTACATGTTCGGCAAATTTTAATTTATCCGGAAATGGGTCTATTGTTGTTAAGGGTAGTTGGAATTTTGAATATCTCCAGACAACCTGATCGTTTATCCCCAAATCGTATCCAAAAGATTGATAATTTAGGTGCCTGACAATCGAAAGCACGCTAAAGGCAATAAAAAAGAGCATACAAAATGCCAAAGGCAGGAATTTTAGAATTATTGACAGAAATTTATTACTTCTTTTAGAAGGCATAATTAGATTATACAAAATCAATTTTTAAAATCCGGAGTCTTTTAAGAGTTTTGCCGTTCCAAGAGCTGTTCCATCAAACAAGTTGAGAGCGATAACCGGAATACCTAAAATTTTCTCCTGTTGTTTAATTAAGTATTTTTCTCTTGTTATCCCTCCGTCAACAGTAATTTTTAAAGGCTTATTTGGCATCTTTTTAATTTCTTGTGCAACCTTTGCAGCAATTTCATCAAGAGCTTTAAATAGCATTTTTTTATTTTTAAGATGTCTGGAAACTGTTTCGCCTGTCGAATTTATTTTTGCTTCTAAAGCGTATCCGGAACCGTTTTTATGTGGAATTATAGTTGTAAAAAAATCTTTTTCTATCGCAAACTTTTTACCCAAAGACTGCATTATAAAAGCCCCTGTCCCGTATGTTACCTTTGTTTCGCCTTTTTCAATTCCTGCCGCATACATACTTGACTGTTGATCTCCACAAATTGCCATAATTGGAATTTCTATTCCTAAAATATTTTTTTTCAGCGTACCGAATTCATGTTGGGATTCAAAAACTTTGGGCAAGATTTTTTCCGGAATAGAAAATAAATTTAACAAATCTTTATCCCAAACTCTATTTTTATTGTTAAAAACAAGCGTACGTGATGCATTTGTTAAGTCTGTTTTATGGACTTTTTCTTTAGTAATATTCCACAAAATCCATGTGTCTACTGTTCCAAAAAGCAAATTATCTTCTTTTAAAAGCTTTTCCGAAGATTTAACATTTTTAAGAATCCAGTTTATCTTTGTTGCGGAAAAATAAGGAATTATAAAAAGTCCTGTTAATTTACGGATAAGATTTTCTTTATTCTTTAAGCTTTCACAAAATTTTTCTGTTCTTTCGTCTTCCCAAACAATTGCGTTATAGACAGGAGTTCCTTTTTTTTTATCCCACAAAATTGTTGTCTCGCGCTGATTAGTAATTCCTATTGCAATTATATCTTTTGGGTTTATTCTATTTTTCTTAATAACATCTTTTATCACAAAAATGCTTATTTTAACCAATTCATATGGATCTTGTTCAACAAATTTGGGATATGGAAAAAATCTTTTTATCTCTTTATGAGACCTGCCAATAACATCAAGCTTTTCTGTAAAAATTAAGGCTTTTATTCCAGAGGTTCCAATATCAAGTACAAGAAAGTATTTTGAGTTTTTTCTCACTACTTTTTTTCCCAAGGGGTCATTAGCTGAAAGTAATTTCCGTCCGGGTCTGCAAGAGTTGCAATCCATGCTCCACCCATTTCGTAGGGCTCTTTTATAACCGTTGCTCCTGCTTTTTTTATTCTCTCAAATTCTTCTTTTACTTCTTTTGTCTCTATATTAAACATAAATCTTGCAGGTTCTTTTGATTTTCCCTTAACTTCTGAGTGTTTACCAACAGTAAAAAAACAATTTCCAACAAGAAATCCGTGATAGTCCTCTTCCGCCATATCTGCTTTTTTTTCAAAAACTTTTTCATAAAATGCGGCTAGCTTTACAACATCTTCTGTCCCAACCATTATTGAATTCATGTTTAACATAAAGTAAATATATCTTAAAGAATTTAAATTATCAAGGGGATTTTTTTATTGTTTTGTAAATTAGTAATATATTTCCATTTTTAAATTTTTGTGCCTTAGAAAGATTGAATTTTTGCTTGTATTCTAATCCCTGAAAAAGGGGAGTACCTTTTCCAATCACGACAGGATTTACCATTATCCTAATCTCGTCAAGCAGATTATATTGTAATAACGTTACACACAAATTGTTACTACCCAGAACAACAATATTTTTACCTTTTAAATTTTTAAGATTAGTGATTTCTTCCAAAACATTACTTTTACATAGAGTAACATTCTTCCAGATTTTTGTTTCCTTCACTTCTTTTAATGTTTTTGAGAAAACAATTTTTGGCATATTGTTCATTCGTATTGCAGTTTCTGGATCTCCTTCCAAGCCGGCTTTAGAAGGCCAAAAATTCTCCATTAGCTGATAGGTTTTTCTCCCAAACAAAAGTGTTCCTGCCCCGTCTAATTGTTTATTTGCAAAAATGCTAAATTCTTGATCAACATTGTGCCACGACAAATCGTGGTTTTCTCCTTCAATAAACCCGTCAATTGATACCATCATAAATAAAAACATTTTTCTCCGGACAGAATTGGACTTAATTATATTTTTCATAATTTCTAATTACATGCTGTATTTGTTAATAATTTTAGAATCGCCAAAGGAACCATATTGTTTGTCTCCGCCATTGCTTTATGTCCGCAAACACTTTTACTTTGGTCCTTATCAACTCCCAATTTTATAACGCGATCATAATCCGCAATTGATTTTTGCCTATCAATTGCATAGTAATAATTATAAATATCACCCCTATTCATAAACGCTGTTACATAATTTGGATCAATTTCAATTGCTTTATTTAAATCGGTTATTGCGCTTTTGTAATTTCGCATTCTCATTTCCGCATACGCGCAGTTATTTTCTTCATTTACATTATTTTAACACCACAATCAACTCCTAAAAAAGTTAAATTTTATAAGAGTTGATTTAAGGTGCTATTTATTAACTAAACATTCGCCCAACTTATCCAACTGTTGATTCCAACCCATATCCATTCCTTTTAATGCCCCTGCTGCTTCTGGCGTTATCATTGTTACAACAATATGAACAGTCATTTTAGTCTTGTTATTTTCCTCTTTGAGTGTTACCGTAGTCCGATGTTGGAGAATTGGCTTGCCATTCATTATGGCATTAGCCGTAAAAACAAGCTTTTCCGGCTCTTGTAATTCTTCAAATTCCCCTGTCATCGGCCACTCTTGTCCTGCAAGTGGACCCAACTTTTTACCAGCCAACATAACAATATGAATTTTCCCTTGAGGTTTTGCATCCCAGACACACGTTGGATTTGTAACACCGTTTGGCCCCCACCATTTCTGAATTAAAGACGCGTCTGCCCAATATTTCCAAACTGTTTCGCGCGGCGCGTCAAAAACACGGGTAAGAGTTAATTCTTTATTTTGTTCCATTTTTTATCACCTCGCATTCCTAGATGAAAAATCTATAAATAATATGCGATGCGCCGAATCTAATAATTCAGCGCACTTTTTTTTCAATTGCTAATATTTTATCGAGTCTGTTAAATCTTTCTCCCCAAAGAATTCTGTATTTTTCAAGCCATTCATCCAACTCTTTGAATGGTTGGGGTTTTAATTCGTAGATCCGTTGGTTTTTAATAGGTTTTACATTAACAATTCCAGCTCTGGTTAAAACTTTTAAATGCTTAGAAACCTGCGGCTGATTTAGTTTTAATTTGTAAACAATTTCATTAACGCTTTGCGGATTTTTATATAAAAGCTCAATAATATCCAAACGGTTAGAG
>JANWKV010000009.1 GCA_025451195.1 Candidatus Microgenomates bacterium
TACCCCACCCCCTGTACAAAACCCGTTATTAAAACATGCGTTACTTTCATAAGTATGACTTATAAATGATTAATTATTAATTCAATTAATCATTTATCATTAATCCTTAACAATTAACCTCGGTTTTGCCGATTTAACTATCGTTGTCAGGATTTTAACAATTTCTTCTGCTTCTTGCAAAATGTGTTTTGTTCTTCTTTCTGGAAAATTATTGTATTGACAAAGCAATCTCAACCAATAAAGAGTTTCTCTTGCCTCTTTTTTGGAAACGTTCATGCTATGAGAAAAATCGTTTTTTGTATGTCCTCCTCTTGCTTCTTCTATGTTTGCACCTATTGAAGTTGCTGATCTAATTAATTGAGAACTAAGAATTGTATTTGTTTTATTGTTGGTTAGCGACTCTACAAATCTCAAAACTCTTAATGAAAAATCAAACGATCTTTCTCCAATATCTTGTGGTTCATTATTATCTTTAATCATTAATAATTAATACTTAATAATTAATTTTTAATCATTAATCCTTATTAATTAATCCTTGCGAAGGCACTCCCAAATTGAGCAAGAAATATATCCCTTATAATTCTTCCAAGAAATACCAAAAGTAAAAACTTATTTGCAGAATATCCAAAAATTCCGGCTGTTATCCCTATTGCGTCAAAAATTGGGTTTGGAATAAGAGCAAAGAAAAATACTGCCGTTCCCCCGTATTTTTTAAACAAAAGTTGAATCTTTGTATATTTCTTATGGTGGTCTCTTAAAAAAGCTTTACGTCCCGAAAGCCCTAAAAAATATCCAATCATGTCACCACACACACTCCCTATTGCCGCGACAAATGCAACCAAAAACGGCGGGTAAATTGCGCCCCCGGCAACAACAGTTGCAATTGCCGGTGCCGGTACAAAAAGAGTCGCAGACCCGAAAAAGTTAATTAAAAAAATTCCAACCGGTCCAAGTTTTTTAAATTGCGAAAGGCCCGATTGAAAATGGAATGCAAGCAAAACAACAATCAAAGATAGTATAAATGTTCCTACCGCCTGATTGATTAGAGAGTTATTTTTCTTTTTCACATATTTCTGAAATCACAAACCACAATGACCAAGTCTCAAGTAAGACTATTTATAATAATCTTGGCAAAAATCTTTATCAATTCTTCGTTCTCTAATCCAATCTTATCTATTGCTTGATAGAAAGCGTTTGAATTAGAAATTCTCATAATTCTTAACCAATATTTTGTTTCTTTTGCCTCTTTTTTAACTATCCCCATAGTGGCAATAAATTCTTTTTTACTTCGCGATCCATCTGCTTCTTCGTAATTTGCGCCTATAGAAGTCGCACAACGAATAATTTGACTTACCATAACGTTATTTGTAGAATCCTTTGGTAATTTTCTTGTTAGATTTATAATTGAAACTACAAATTTTAATATCCTTTCTTTCAAATCGAATTTTTTAACGTTATCGTTCATTTTCTTGTGATTTGGGATTTGGGATTTGGGATTTTTCAGCAGTTTTCAACTGCTTTAATTTCCACATAAAAAGCGCGCCTTTATTTTTGGCATTACTATCCACTACAAAAGTTAATGTTTTTTCTAAAATTGAACGGTGAACAGTTTTTGCAAGCTTCATATACAGACTTTTATGTTTCATGTCGTCCAAAACTTCCGCCAAATGATATCCAAAAGATTGGAATTCCCGCGACACGTATTTATCTGTTGCCGGGTTAAATTTTTTGAGGATATCTCCTACCTGTTTCACAAGCTAATTATAGCAAAGGTCTGGTTTTTTTATTTATCATCTAGGTCAATTTAAATCATTCTTTTCGTCGCTTGCAGTAATTGCATGAGAAATTGTTGTTTGTGAGCGTTAAAAAAAGGAAAGGCGGAGCCAGAATCAAACTTGGCGAAGTCCGGCTTTTTAGTGAACAAACGCAATTTCGAAAGCATGAACAAAATTAGACGAGAGCTTTTGCATACTTTTCTCGGAAGAAAAGTATGAAGAAAAAAGTTATATAATATCTCTATGAAACTCAAAAATAATGCAATCTCTGTTGGGATTTGGGGCGGACGAATTCTGGAAACAGAATGAGGAGCCTGCTTGCACACATAGACAAGTTGCAAAACTTGTCGAAGTGTCGACAAGCGTGGTGATTGAAATTTTATCGAGGATAAACAATTATGAAGTTAAAAAATAATGCAATCTCTGTTGGCATCTGGTCGGAGAATTACAAAAAATTAGCTCAATGGTACACAGATGTTTTGGGATTTAAAGTAAAAGAAAGTGCCGAACTCCCTAACGATTCCTACATTGCCTTTGATTTTGGAGGAGAAAATTGGTTTTGGGTTGGTAAACATTCTAGAGTCCATGGAAAGGCCAAAGACCCTTACAGAATTATGATTGAGTTTTATGTGGAATCTGTTATGGAAACTTTTGACGAATTAAAAGAAAAAGGGGTAAAAATGATAGCCGAGCCCTTTGTCGAACCAACAAATACTGGTAATTGGTGCATGACAATTGCCGACCCAGAAGAAAACATCCTTCAATTTTACGGAAAAAAGTAGTTATTGTTCTGCAGCACTTTCTCTTCCTCTTCTTCCAATTCGACCAATCGTATTGTTCCAAAGGAATTTTCCCGTACCTTCAATTCCTTTTTCAAGAATAGATAGCGGATAATATGGTAGAGAAGCAGCGGTACCCGCAACCCATAAACCTTCAGGTAAAAATGTTGCTGCTGTTCCAAGAGCTGCTGCTCCTAACAAACCAGCCCCCACAACGGGTAATGTCGCAATACCTGCTACCACAAGTGCTGGCGCCAAAACAATCCCGGCCCCAATTAACGCTCCGTAAGTTAACGCTCTTTGAATACGCGCTGCAGGTTGCCATCCGCTTCTTTCAGAAAGAATAGTTCTGACAACACCACCTACTGCAAAGGGAATTTGGGGAGCCGAATATTCTTTGCCGGTAACTTTATTTAACCCCCATTTTGCCAGTCTTGTTAGTCCAACGCCTGATCTTCTCTCGCCTGCCATAATCAAGCCGATCGTACACCTGAAAAAAAACTCTGTCAAGTTTTATCTTCTATTTTTTAAAAAGAACGGTTCTATAACCTTTTTAATTTGGCTTCTCTGGCTCTGGCTAAGTTCCAAAAGAATAGATTTAATAAAATCGCTAAATAGTTTTACAGTTGCAATCTCTAGAAAATTTGCATATTCTTCTCGTTCTATAAAAGGCTCAACGATTATTTTTATTTCCTGCTGATTTTTTGCCTTTGATAATTTTCTTTCAAAATTTTCTCTTTCAATAAACGGTAGTTTTAAAGCCATATCAACAAGTGCCCTATGGTAACACTTATCTAAAAAATCATCTATAAACTTTTCCTTGTCCTCTTGATAATTAATAATTGTGAGAATTTTTCTGAGTATTTCTCTTGGGTCATCGACAATGTTCATGCAAGGCCATTTTAAGTTTGGCGGTTTTTTTTGTCAACAAAGAAGAAACATTCTCCAGCTCTACGGAGAAAATAATTTATCTTCTTACAGGCTGTCCTGCTGGTGGCGGTTGAGGTGGATAAATTCTATCCATAATTTGATTATGAAGATTACCTGGAACAACAGTTTGTCCAGATCTGTCAACAAATTTTAACATTGTTCCGCCTATAACAATTGCTGTTTTCAATGGCTGTGCGCCTTTTGCAGCAACTCTGTCTGAGATAGCCTTACCAAGTTCTGAAACAATAGTAAAAACAAGAGGAACAGTTTTATCAGCACTAGAACCTTCTGGTAAGTTATATTGACGAGCATTAGACAATTCTTGAAGCTGTTCTCTTGCACTCTGCTCCAAAGCATCAGCTTGTTCGTCTGCTTGACTTGCTCCTCCCCCAATACGTCTTAATTCTACTGCTTCTGCTATTTTTTGTGCGGCTTGTTCAGCTAATTCTCTGTGCACTGTTGATGTATCTGGTCCAATAGTTCCAACATATGCCCTCTCTCTTACCCCTAAATAAACCTTAGCAACAGCATCTTTCCCATATTGATGCGCCTCAAGAACATGATCAACAAGTTCTTCGTTGTCTTCCCTTGGTATTTCACGAATAACAAAATTTATACCTACATTTTTTTGCTCAGGCTTTAAACTGCTAAAAACAGCATCTACAAATGCCTCTACCTGGGCAGGATCTTGAGTGTGTAATGGCTGAGGATCGTCAATTCTTGCAGCAACAGGATCATTTAGAGCGCCAGCTAATTCTTTAAGAGTTTCTCCTTCTTCTGGCTCCTCGTCTCTTCTTTTTGGCATAGATAAATTATATCTTATAGGACGTATGTTGTCAATAGGTATGGTATACAATAGGAATTTTTTCAACAAGAGTTATTTTCTTTTGAAGACTATCTTTTCTTCTTAACTGTAGGCCTGTCAAAATAACTCGCTGTCATAGTATTACCTCTTCTTGGTGTATATTCGGCCACCCGGGCAGGATAAAAATCATGACTGAATATCATTACAAGAGCTGTTTGTCAATAAAATATTTAAAGACCTGGCATTGAAGCTTAATCTTTTACTTTGTATTATATTTGTTCATCGCGGCTTCTAGATCTTGTTCTAGGCCTAGCAGAAGCGCTTTAGAAGCGTGTTTTAACATCTCCCTAACCTTTGCATGATCCTGATGAGAAAATGTATCTAACACATAATGTTCTACACCGGAATGCTGGGATTCCCCTGGTCTTCCAATACCAAGTCGGAATCTCCAAAATTTGTCCGTTCCCAAATCATCAATAATATTCATAACCCCTCTGTGACCAGCACTCGCTCCCCCAAATCTTATTCTCATGCTCCCCTCCGGAAAATCAACATCATCGTGCATTACCCAAATATCTTCCGGTTTGATTTTATAAAAGTTGGCAACAAGGGCAACCGCCATCCCCGAATTATTCATAAAGGTTTTAGGTTTAACAAGGATTATTTTTTGTAGTTCGGAAAAGTTTGGTTGGTAGTCTATTGTTGCAATATCTGATTTGAATTTTATATTATTTTCCCATGTGGTTTGTTTTGCAGGCTCAAAATCTTTTAAGAATTGCTCTAGTGCCATAAACCCAACATTATGGCGTGTTTTCTCATACTTTTCTCCCGGATTTCCCAAACCAACAATCAACTTCATCCGGGTTTTAGTATATGATCATCATTAGTAAAAATCAACCTTTAATTATTTAAGACATGCGCGGGGAGGATTGAAAAATTTTTTCGTTCGCATCTTGCGAGTGAGATATGCGTTTGTTAATAAATTTTGTACTTTCACGCTGCAATTGCGGAACAAAAAATTTTTAGATCCGACTTAAGCGCATATAATAATAAATTCAAACAAAGAATACTACCCAAAAATATTGGGCAGTATTCTTTAAAATAACTTCAACCAAATTATTTATAACTTGGTTTAATTTGGTACAGAAGATATAACTCTACCGCTCCCCAAATAATTGCGCTTACAATACTAAAATCCAAAAGGGAAGAAACAACCCAAACCAATACACTCCAGAAATATAAATTCCATCCCTTCATTTTTTTGGCCTTTAGCCCCGGGAATGCCATAAGCATTAAAACTCCGGCAATAACCAAAATAATTCCTGTTAAGAATGAGTGGCCGCCATATCCTCCCATCATCATAAACGGGGATAAAACAGCAGATAATCCAAAAACAGAAATTCCTCCAAGTACGGCTAAAATGCCGCCGATTAATGCTCCCCAAGGAGCAATCATTACTAAAAAATCCTTACCTCCCTTAGGAAGGCTTGGAAGTTTTGTAAACCATTCTTCCAACACTCCTTGCCAATCACCTGATTTTTTTGTAGCCATTAATATTCACCATCCTTTATTGCCGAAATTTAAATAAAGAAGCTTTAGGCAGGTAAAGCTTCTCCCTATGACTTCGTTCGTAAATAAATTGATAGATTTATTTACGATTACGAGCCTTTGTGCCGCATTCACATTTTAGTTTATTAGCGAACGCGTCCTAAGTATTAGTATACCCTTCTAACTCAGGTTTGCAAATAGTGTATAATACCCGATTACTTGATTTTGACCTCACCAACTTTTGCAAAATCAAGCATGAGTGGTATATGCAGGAAAATTGGGTAGAAATACAAGTGGAATACATTTAATGTTTAGCAACAAAGTCGCCAACCTCCGAAACAATTCTAATTTGGGAAAATTTATGGTTATAATGTCCTTCATCGCCCTCAAGCCTCAGCCTCTCAACATTATCTCCGCTAAGACCCCCTTCCTCACCATGTCGTTTCAAAACTCTATCGTTATCAGAATATAAATCAAGTTTTGGAATACCCATTAATGCGTCAGTGTTGATAATTCTTCCACCTCGTCTATGGGTATGTGTTACAGCTTCCCGGAACATATTTAAATAATTTCTGGCTAACTCTTTATTTGTTGCCAATTCCTGTACTTTATAATCATTGGTCACATAAGAAAAATAATGTGCAAGTATTTGATCGTCAGTTGCATTTTCGGGAAGAATTCCATTTAGGTCTCTTCTTGCTCTTCGCACATTTGAAAAATTAAATCCTATCCACAAAGCTTCGTCTGGTATGATAGACAATGCTCGGTATCTTGGATCTGCAAGCGAGCGGTAATTGATATCAACAGTATGCGAACCAATAAGTCCGTCAACACGCAAATTAGTCTCCGGATCACTTACAATTGCCAATGCTGTATGCTGCATAAGAAGTCCACCAAGAGATGTCCCGTAGAAGAAAACATTTTCTACTCCTAATTTTTCTAATATTTTTTTCGTCCCTTGAACTTGTGTTTGCAAGTCGGGAAACTGTGAGTAATTAACAACGATTACATTATTTTCCGCTTCCAATGCTTGCACGGTTGGCATATAACTGTATACCGACTCAAATATTCCGGGCATTATGCAGATTGTTGGACGCTGAAATGAAGATTCTGTTTTTGGCTCTTTTTGAAACCCGGCAGAAAGAATATATTCAACAGTAATATTCCGGCCATCTTGAAAAGTAATTGGAGTTCTGTTTAGTACATAAGGTGATCCTACAGCTTTAAATTCCCGCAAAAGGGCCGGTATTCCTTTTTCTCTAACTTTTCGCGCAAAACCCGAAAGAGAATTTATCTCTGACCCTCTTAAATGCTCTTTACCCATTCAAGCAAGATATAGTTTCTTTATGGGGTTGTCAATGAGGGTAATTTTACAGTTTTAGACCAAGCTGGCTCTTCTCGATTTTTGATGCTTCGGAGGCCTGCCCGCCATTGTCTACGGACTCAGGCGTTGGCAGGTGGGACCAAATTTTAACTACCCCATACACTCCGTCGTATCCCGGTTTTATCACAATATTCGCACTTCTCACTTTTTTTACTCCTTCTGCAACTTTTGCACCGGCAATTTTCTCAATATCTTCAATTGGTGCTTTTAATAAAATATTGATTTCAGATTCAAGCTTTTCACATAATTCGTCAAAAATAACTTTTGTTTTTGGGCTTGCAACTGGACTTCCTATTGCCTCGGCAACAATTTCATTCAATGGGACCAGCTTTACAAAAGGAGGATGAATCTTTTGCGGATCTAAATACCATTTCAATCCTAAATCATTCTGTTTAGTTTTTATCATTAATCCTTCATCATTAATCATTAATCTTTTATCTGCCAGTTCCTGAACTCTTCTCATCACGCCGTCTGTAACATGTTTTTTGCAAACTGGACAAATACCTTTACTTTCCCGTTGCTCCTGAGGTGTCATGGTTATATCGCAATTTCTGTGTCCGGAATAATGGTATTTCCCCTCCTCAGGATAAAA
>JANWKV010000010.1 GCA_025451195.1 Candidatus Microgenomates bacterium
ACCTGTACTTTTTTTCATTGAGTTACTATACCACACCAACTAAAGATACTCACCTAGTGAAATTGTTGCAATAGACTATATTTACAACCTAATCTCAGTTAAAAAGCGCCCGTTTTGAAACGGTCTCGCCAATAGGGTTTGGTTTAAGTTTTCTACTAACTAAATCCAAAAATGCCTCTTGCTGTTTGTATATATTGAGCAATTTCACGCGTAAGTCTTTCCTGAAAAACACGGAATTCTGTTGAATCTTCCTGTTTTTTCATCCTAAAAATATCTACTAGATGCGCATAACCAGTAGACATGTTTGCACCGGTATCTTTTGTATGCCATGTTGATCTGTCGGGAATTTCTATGCCAAGTGTTTCTAATTGCGTTTCCCAAGCTTCGCGTAAGCTAGTCCATGCAGTAGCAAGTTTTATTACATTTGGATTAAGACTTACCATACCGTCTAATCCTGCTTTTTGAAGCATGGCTTCAGCCATTATGCCATAATGAGCAAAATGATCAAATGTAGTTACTCTATCAAAGTCTCTAATATCTTTTAATGTAACTAATCTTGTTTCCACTGCAGTAGTTGGTAATTCTTTTGGATATGCGCGAAAACCTGTATGCTTTGTAATATGTCGTAAGCGGTGAAAGGGGAAAAGTACTTGATGCCCAGAAAGTAAGTGAGATTTTTTAGGATATTTTTCGCTGGTTATTGTTCTCTTACCAGGTTTCTGCTCTTTGACATACTCAATTGTCTTAGGAGTAAAATTTGCATAAAAAATACTACCCAATGACATATGCATTAAATAGGGAACCATTGTTTCTACATTGCTTTCATCAAGCGTAATATTTCCTCTTTCATCTGTGTAGGTCAGATGAAACATGGATGCTTGAGAGTCATGCGTGTTGACCAATTGAAATCCTCCGGTATGAGTAATTGCATCAATTATGTATTTATGAGTGTATGGGCTTGCTGCCGGTAAAGAAACAAGTTCTCGTATATAAGGAGTTTCTTCATGTTTATCTTCTTGGATTATTCCTAATTCTGCAAACAAGGATGTAACAGGCGAGTAGTTTTTTACAGCATCTAATTTTCTTCCGGTAAGATTTTTATCTCTTAACCGTGTCCTTAAATTTAAAAATGTTTCATCCTGCTGGTCTTCTTCTTGGCTTTCTGCTACTTGATGTTCTACGTAATTTACTCTTTCCCACTCAAGTCCTTTTACTGCTGTGGGAATTCCGCTTGCGGCCTCTGCAAGTTCTTTTTCTCGACAAGAAGCTCTGGCGGTATCCAAATATTCACGTGCAATTGTTGCTTTTACAGACAGGAGGTCCAAGTTGTTTGGCCTTGGTTTTGCAGCAAATTGTTCATCGAGTCTCCCTCCCACTGTGAGATAAAACATGTTTGCAAAATCAAGTGATAAAAGAGTTTTGTCTACAGGATTTAGATCATGAGGAATCATGCTTTTTACAGTTGCTTCAAAAACCTCTTCTAATATTAATCGTCTTTTTAATTGCCCAATAAATATGCCTTTTTCTTCCTGATTATTTGCAAGGCTCGTGTCATACACAGTAGAAGCAACGTCAAAATATGCAATTCTTCTTTGTGTTTCTAGTTCTGTTCTGGTTTTTGCTCTTTCCATGGCGGTAACAATGGTTGTTATTTGTTCTCGCGTTAGTCCTTCTCTTTTTTCATGGAGAGCTTGTTCTTGCGAAGCTCCTCGAGGCCTTATTTTCTCTAGTGCCCACCCTATTATTATTTGCCCAAGAGGTCGTTTCGGTTTAGGTTTATCTATTGTTTCTGTTGCGGTATCTCTAGGTGCTTGAGGAACCTCGGATGTTATAGTCATGACTTGTTTATTTTAAACTAAACAAACATAAACTCCAAGTATATTGCTTTTAATAATTAAAAAAAGTTCCAATATCGTCCCATGCACAGCTATTATTTAATTGTTACAATAAGCAGGTTCATTCATTGACACAGCATTGTTTTTTGTGAATACTATGAATTGTGGAAAATATCATTCCTTCGGTTTCTAAAGATAGCGATAATAATTCGGGTATGAAAGTGCTTTTAAGTATGTTATGGATTGTTTCTATTTTCTTGGCTGGAATAATTGGTTTTTCATACGGACAAAAAAATAAAACACCCCAGCCCCAAACAAACAATAGTGTTTTGGCGTCAAATCAATTAAATATTACGGATAAGCCCGTACCTCCAACAAATATGCCTGTCAGTACGCCAATTATCGCAAATACAATTTCCCCAACAGTTACTTATACCAATACTTGTCCTAAAACAGGTTTTGCGCAAAAATGGGAATATCTCACAGCGTATATTGTAAAACAAAATGATACGCTTCAAAGCATTGCCGAACAACAACTTAATGATAAAACAAGGACCAACGAAATTCTTCAAATAAACGGAGTAGGGCCTTTAGTTGTTGATTCGACATTATATTTGCCGCCTCCATCTGTTACCAAATCGTCAGGCAACCTTAAAGAAGTGTATGGCAGGTTGGTTGAAAAAAATTCAGTATCCTGGCACATAAGTTTTAGCAATGATCCAAACGGTCAGGGAATTCTTATTCCGACTTATTTGTTTGAGAGTGTGTCAAATAATGACTCTTATAAAATCGGGGATTGCCTAAAAATATTTTTTGACGACGGTTATAAAGTATTCTCCGTATCCGGACAATAACTATTATAGATTTTTTACAACAACATCTATTAAATACTGATTTTGAAAATCTGTTTTTTGCCCTATTTTTGCTTTACCATCAGAAACAAAACGGACGGAAAGAGGTTTTTTGTATTTGTTAGATAAGCTTTGTACTAATTGCAAAATGCCCAAAATCTTTTTAGGGCTTTCATCAGTTCCAATTGGATAAACGTCAATGCCTAATCCGCAATGAAGAGATAAAAAGATATTTCTTTCAATGGAGAAGTTACCTTTTTCGTATTCTCCGGCTAATTTATCGTCTTCCAGACAAGGAATCATAAGGCCGCATAACCCGATGGGCTTTGGATTTTTATCTTTAATAAATTTTGTAATTTCCATGTATGTTGAAGTTAATACAGATGTAGAAAAATCCATCCCTAGTCTATTAATAAAGTCAACAAGACTACTTTTCCCAAAAAAGGGTGCTAAAGACGAATCAATGCCTAAAAATTCGTTATCTCCTTCAAATAAATGAGTGAGCTCATTCCAAACTGTTTCCATGTTTTTAAACCACTCTTTAAGTGTTACGCATCCTTCCGATAAATCAGTGGGCTGTAGGCCAAGTGCAAATCCTTCCTGTGAATAACTTGCCGATGGTAAAAATGGGCTCGAGAGAACATTGTTAAAAACGAAGCAAAAATTAAATGTTTTGTCGGGTTTGTTTTTTATAATATCGAACAGTAGGGATACATGTTTTTCCTGAATATTTTCGTTCGCAAGTTCCATGTTGCACGCAACGTTCCGTGCTAGAAAAAAATCATTTAGTTGCTCAAGTAATTCCGAATAAGATAAACTTCCAACACTTAGAAAAAGATTTTCCCTTATTTTATTATCAACGCCGGAAATACTTTTTTCAGACGTACAAATTCTCTTAGTTTGAATTTTAAAATTTGATTTTTTCAAGATATCCTCAACCTTATTAATATTTTTGACAGTTTCTTCACCTGGGTTATTCGTAAAATAACAAATTCCCCTAATTACTTTATTTGTGTTCACAGAATTAGTATATAGAAAATAAATTAAGATGACAATTTAACTCTTAAGTCTATTTGTGCATTACAAAATTTCTTTATGGGGAAAACAATTGCAAACGAAGCTTTATATTTTGGAGTTTCTTTAATTATAATTCCGCAAACTGATAGACAAAAACTAAACGAAATGAGAGTTAAAGAGTTAAAGTAGGAATTTTACTTAACAAGTCAAAGGTAAATAAAAATTACCTTTAGGATCAGTTGAGAAAATAATAAATACCAAATCTTATTTTGAAAATGCAAAAAAATCGGAGAATGGTTAAAAGCGGGGGGGATATAAAAAAGCAGCCCTTTTAATAAATACATATATAAAAGAGGGTAGAATGGTATAATAGGCTTATGTCAGATGGAAAAAATGCGGGCAAAACAAAAACTTCCTTCGATGAGAGCTCCACTGAGCCAAAGGAAGAAACGTTTAAAGTAAATGGAGAAGAGCTTCTTAAGAAAGTTAAAGAAATTATCAAAGAGGGAAATGTCCGCAAAATATCAATTAAAAATAAAGAAGGGAAAACAATAGTAGAATTCCCATTAACAATTGGTGTTGTTGGAGCGTTACTCGTCCCGATGTTTGCGGCTGTGGGCGCAATTGCCGCTCTAATTACAGAGTGTACGATAACTGTTGAGAGAAACGATTAATGAGCTCATTTATTCACCAAAATTCTAATTTATTTCCCAAAATATTTTATCCAAAAAATATTAGAAATAAATTTATTGTTTTTTGTATTTTTATATTTATTCTATGCATAGGGTTTATCTTGGGAGCAACATACGAAAAATCGACAACAATTAAGAATACAGCCATTGTAGCTGAAAGTACAAATCAAAAAGTCGAAAATTTATTAACTGATGATCCTATTTTTTCCAAAACTATTTATTCGCCAAGTAAAAAATACACTGTGCTTTTTTTAAGCAAAACTATAAATAATAATCTTGAAACAGTAAATAATGTCGTGGTTGGTATAGGACCTTACGAAGATACTATTGTATATTCAGCATTGGGCGGTGGTGCCGGAGGACCTTCAATATCTAGTGATTCTAAAATATGGTCACCTGATGAAAATTACTTTTACATCAATGAATCATATCCTGACTTTGTGAATATATTAGTGTTTAGATCAGATGGCAAGCCATTTGCTAATGGTCAACAATATTTGGATGTTAATAAACTTTTACAATCTCAAACAGGCTATTTTATGAATAATGGAGAAACTTGGGTATCAAATAATGAAATTTCATTTGAAACATATAAACAAGGAGTGTCAAAATCACCAAATTACATCATCAATGTCAAAAATCAAACATTAAGGCCTGGATAACAAAATATTAAAAGATATACTGTCACTCCTCCTAAAAAAGTTGCAATGTGTTTATTTTGAAACTAAATTTATGCTATAGTTTTACTATCCGTTATGACCCGTTTTATAAAGTCTCAGGATCATATTGTGTCGATCGAAGTATGAAAAAGTTGTTGCTTTTTTTAATTCCAATTATTCTTGCATGCGTAGTATTTGGGATTTTCTTATTGGTTATTTCTAAAATAAACGTTGCTAAAGGAGCTTTACAGGTAACGTCCATTCCTACAAAATCTACTGTTTTTCTTGATGACAAAAAAATAGGTGAAACGCCAATTTGTAAATG
>JANWKV010000011.1 GCA_025451195.1 Candidatus Microgenomates bacterium
ACGGATTTGCTGTTTGCTTATTTGGCATATTAATCTAAATTTAAATGCTTTTCAATTTTAGTTATTCTTTCTTCATGGTCTCTGGTTTGTCCAGCATCTAAGTCTCTGTCAATTCTGTGGTTTTCAAGCTCTGCAACTATTCCATCGAGTTTTGTTAATATTTCATCTTTATACTCTTTAAATTTTTCATCCTGTTTTTCCATTGCTTTATTTAGATCTTTTTTTGAAGCATAATGATGAAGCTCCTCTTTTATAATAGTTCTGATAGTATTTTCGGAGGAAGCAATTGTTTTTTGTTTCATTTTTACAGTCTAAGAGATTAAAAAAATATTGTCAATTATTTAAATTACTTAAGGACTATTAGAACATGCCGCCAGCTGGCGGATTAATTTTTTTTAGGTTTTTCTTTTTCTTCGAGATATTTTTTTCCATGGCCTATTTTTATATTAATTGGAATGTTTTTTGCACAAAGCGGGCAATCTTTCGCGTCGTATGCTTTCGCTTTTAAAACAGCTAAAGAAGAAAACGGTGCTTGCATAAAATCCGCGGTTACTCCATCGGGATTGCGGTTTACCATAACACAAACAGCAACAATATTTCCTCCGGCATTTCTTACTGTTTCAACAACTTTTTTAACAGATCCACCTGTTGTAGTTAAGTCTTCAACTATTAAAATATTCTTACCTTTTACAAATTTATCGTAACCGCGTCTTGAAAATATTTGATTATTTTCCTGATCTTTTTCGGTATATACGCCCAAAATTTCTTTGCCCTTGATAGTACTTAAATGGAAAGCTGTCCATTGGGAGAGGATAATCCCTCCCAAAGACGGGCCAACAACAACGTCTATATTTACATCTTTATATTTTTGAGCGAATAACTCTCCTATTCTGGAGGCAAATTTTGTATGCGGATACAAAGCATCTTTATTAATATAAACACTTCCGTGTTTGCCGGATGTGTAAACAAAATGATCGTCTGTGATAAGTCCTCCTGCTTTCTTTAACATTTCCAGCACTTCTTCTTGCATGGTTAGATTATACAATATTTTAATATCCTGCGGCGTAAGAAGGAAGTTTTATAAATTCCGACCAATAAGGAAAAACAAGAATACAATAAAAAATTGCACCAATTAGAATTAATGTTAAAGCGCCAAAACTCGTATATTTATTTGGTGCAAGAATTCCGGTTCTTAACACAAAACTTTTAAGTTTTTTATTAGGAACATGCTTCACACATTAAGTTTAGAGGCTTTTCAAACCGATTGTCAAGCAAGTTTATCTGAAAGAATTTATCTGATTTTTTAATTTTTCCGTTTCTTCTTTTGCTCTCTGTGCAAAATCATCACCGGAGGATGCAAAAATTATTCCTCTTGAAGAATTGATAATCATTCCGGATTTTTTATCATTAAGCCCCATTTTTACTACTTTTTCAACTCCGCCTTCCTGCGCGCCAACTCCCGGAACAAGAAATGTCATGTTGCCTACAATTTCCCTGATTTTTCCAAGTTCTTCAGGGTATGTTGCACCCATGAAAATCATACAATTTGGGTTACTGCCAAATTGCTTCATTATTTCTTCTGCGACTATGTGGTAAAGAGGTTTGCCATCTATAATAAGCTCCTGAATTTCTTTTGCTCCAGGATTTGAGGAATGACAACCAATAATAATTCCTTTTTCTTCTCTTTTAAAAAATGAAGCAAGAGATTCAATTCCCATATAAGGCATGACTGTTAGGCCGTCAACTTCTAAGTAATCAAATGCATATTTTACGTAGCCATCATTTGTATTACCAATATCACCGCGTTTGGCATCTAAAATAATTGGAATATCCGGGTAATGTGAATGTAAGTAGTCGCATGTTTTTTTAAGCTCCATTATTCCCCTATCCCCTAGCGCTTCATAAAATGCGCTATTTGGTTTGTATGCACAAACAAGATTTGCAGTTGCATCTATTATTTCTTTATTAAAATCAAATTGTGGATTCTCTAAATTTTTGACAACCTCCGGTAATTTTTCAAAACTACTATCAAGACCTACGCAAACAAGGGAGTTATTTTTTTCTACTATATTATCCAATTTTTGTTGAAAATTCATGATTTTATTTTATCAAGTTCTAAAAGAATTTTCTCAACTAGCTTTTCAGGGTTTTTCTCAATAACTATTTTTGAATCTGTTGGTTTTTCTATTTTAACAAGAAGACTTGACAGCTCATCGGCAATCCCGCCCGTTCCTTCTAAAATACCTATTGTTTTTCCCATTGAATGAAGATTTGTGAATTCATTCATTGTTCCCCACCGCCCGGAGATTATTATTCCGGCGTCTGCCTCTTTGGTTGACGCAAAATTGCGATATACCCGGCAAGCCGCAACTGATGCTCTCAGCGGAAAAAAATTTGGAATATAGGTAATTTTCTTATAAGTTGTCATATCAACTCCCGGCATATATTTTTTTAAATCCTTTTCATTTCTGACAGGCGGAAATCCCCAGACATATGTCCCTAAACTTGCAGCTGTTTGGGCTACTAAATATGGTATGCCGTGACCTGCTCCGGTAATGAGAGTTATTTCTTTACGTTTTGCAAGTTCGATTCCTAGGCTTTTTGCCAAGCTTTCCGCTTTTTTACCCTCATCGACTGCAGATCCGTAGATGCCGATTTTGTATTTTCTCATGCTGAAAAAATAAGATAAATCCCTGTGCAGGCAAGAAGAATTCCTAGAATAAGATTCCATGTTAATTTATCTTTAAAAAGTATGACACCCAAAATAGCAACAAGAATTACTCCTCCAACTCTAATAACAGGAATAACTGTAGAAACATTGCCCATAGACAAAGCTTTAAAAGTGAAAGTAGTAAAAATGGAAATAAGAAATCCGCCCACAAGAGCATATGCAATTCCTTTTGGATTTGCATCAAATTTCCTTCCTAACAGTAAAAACAAAACAATTGCCATGGTAAAACCTCCAAACTGAAAAATTAAATTGCTAAAAATAGGATCTTTTAAGTTTGACCCAAGCTTTCTAAATAAATCGGAAAATGCGGCAGAAAATATTGCCCCAAGCGCGTATATTAGCCAACTCATATTATTTATCTACCAATAAATGTAATTCGCCCCAGTGTTCGCCTGTATGAATTGATATATGTATAAGTACTCCCAGAATATCTTCTACTATAAAATTACTTGGTTCAACTGTGATTGTTTTTTTTAGTTTTTTGTCTAAAGAGATTCTGTAGGAAGGCAGTTTTCTACAAAGATCAATTGCAAAATTTAAAGATGTTTTAATTTGTTTTAGAGTTGGCTGTTTTGTAAATTCCGACTTCCTGTCTCTTTCATATGTTTTGTCCATTGCATAAACCAAAAACCAGAAATTAACAACTTGGGTAGTATGATAAAAAATTTGACCTGCAGTTATTCCTTCTTTATAGATTTTTTGTTCCAGAGGAATTTTGTATAAAATCTTTTCAAATTCGGTAAGATAATATAAAAGGTCGGATAATTGGTTTTCTGAAAGATAGTTATTCATTCGTCTTCTTTTTAATCTCCTGGGCTAAAAACGGATTCCACATTGCTCCAGTTGCGCTCATGACAACATCTGCACCAGCCTTTTTATAATCAAGATAATCATTAGGCTTCATAACTCCCCCGACTCCAATAATTTCATAAGTATATCCTCTTTCCTCGCGGATTTTTACAAGACGGGTTACATTATCTAAGCCTGCCCATTTAATTCCCGCGCCGCATACTCCACTGTATAACCTGTTTGGTCCAGGAAGTGCCTGTTCTCCTTTTTCATCTACAATTGGTGCTGGAATAGTATTTATTGCGGAAATAGCTTGAACAAAAGGCGCCATTTTATCAACAACTGTTTCTAAAAGTTCTTGCTGTTCATTTGAGAAAAAGCCTATTTTTGCAATTAGAGGTATGTTGCCGATTTTTTCTTTTACTTTTCTGCAAATTGACTCAACTGCACCAGGTGTAAAACATAATATGCCCTCGTTTGCAACATTTGGGCAGGACAAATTCACCTCTATTGCTTCTGCGCCGGCTTTTTTTGCAATTTCCGAAGCGGTTGCAAAATCGTCATAGTAATCCTCTTTTGTGAAGCCCTCCTTAATTGTTCCAACAACGCTCATAATTAAAAGTTGCCCCTGGTTTGCATACGAGATAGCTTTTTTTAAATCATCTTCCCAAAATGCTGGACCTCGTGATGGGTTGCCAAAAGAATTAGTTATGCTAAAGTCTTCTTTTGTCGGATTTATGAGTTTTCCTAGTAAAGGTTTATTTGTTTTCTCAATAGTAAGCTTGCCAAAAGTTTCAACAATTAGAACATTTGGAAATGCGTTAACCGTAAACGGAACACTTCGTTGGGTTTTATAGCAGATAATATCAAACCCCATATTGAAGGCGGCCTGTACATAGTTGCTGTTTAATAGTGGTCCTGCGGGAATCCCGAATAATGAGTTTACAGAAAATCCTAAAAATTTATATGTGGGTTTAAATTTTTGAACGATAGATTTTGTATGCGAGAAAGCGCCAAACGGTCCTTTTTCAAAATTTTCTTCATATGTTTTTGCAGGATTGTAGAATGGTGTATGGAGCATCTTGCTTATCAATTTATAGGAATTAACTGGGGTTGTCAAATTGGAAACCCTTTTTATCTGCTGAGTCCTTCAAGTACCATCTTTGCAACCTCAACATCGGTTATTGGAGTAATGCCAATCTCAACTGAGCCTTTTCTTATAAGTTGGCCATCGGTTAATTCTGCTTTTGCCGGTCCGCCTGTTGTTGGGATGTTTATAATTACGTCAAACACTTTTCTTGAAAGTAGATCAGCAATATTTGGTGTTTTATTAACTTCGGAAATTTTGTATACCATGGAAGTTATAATTTTTTCCTTTGCCAAGAAGGCGTGCGTTTTTTCCGTAGCATATAAAATATTCCCTCTTTTTTCACTGCAGCTTTTAATATATTGAGCTAGTGCTTTCTTATCTTCCGCTTTTCCAATTGAAAGAAGAATGTGCTTTTTGCCGGATTCTTCTAAAATAGATGCTTCCCCATATTTTTCTTTTTCCCAATCCCCAGTTTGCATATTAAGAAGTGCAAAAATTGATGTTACGCGAATATCTTTTCCTCCAAAAATATATTGCAAAACTCTGTCATTACCCATTCCGTAACCGGCATGTGGTCTTGTTGCTTTTCCTTTCATGATGTCCAGGTACCACTTAAAGTCTTCATAGGTGCCGCCTCTCATTTTATGAAGCCTGTACATATTTGATGTAAGAAGTCTTTCGTTTAGTCTTTCAAAATTATGTTCCCTAACAGAAGACCCTGTGCCCTCTCCCGCATACGGGAAGATTAGATCTGCCGATAAACAAACTCTGTCATCTTTACTGCTGACTTTCATGTTAAAGAATTTGATTTCTTTTGGATATTTCATAATAAATACCGGGATTTCTGTTTTGCCTTTGTTATTAAGAAGATAAACCAATTTTGCTTCGTGATCCGCTTTTAGGTCGTCCCCAAATTTTACTTTTGGGTAACCGTTTTTATTAAGGAGCTTGACAGCATCTTCGTATGAAATTCTTAAAAAATTGTGGGTAGCCATATAATGAAGTTTTGCCGTATTTCTTTTATAAACTTTTTTCAAGATAGTTTCGTTTTCCGCAAGAACTTTTTTTACCATTGCTTGTGCCGTGCCTTGGATTGCTTTTAGAAGCGCTTCGTACATTTTATCCTCGTCATAGTTTTTTAGAGTCATTCCTACCATGGTACAATCCATTTCTTCCTCTGTTAGTCTGAATTGTCTTAAATGTCTTTCGTCTTCTTCTTCCTCGTCTCGTCCTGAATGTATAACAGTCCAACATCCGGGGAAAGACTGTAAAGCTTGTTCCAGTGCCAGTTGTCCGGTTTGAGTAAAAAATAATGGTAAATCCAGCCTATTGCCTACTTTAAAAAGGGTATCAACATTTTCGCATGCTCCTGTTATTCCAACTATTTCCGGTACTTCACAATATGTTAAACCTCTTTTTGCATAATTTGCGCTGGCAGCCTGTACTAAAGATTGATTAATTTTAACGAGGTTTGCAAAATGCTCTTTGTAGTCTATTGTTAGCGGTTTGCCTTCGACTGATAATTTAAGTGGTTTCATTTTTCGTTATTAAATGCATTTTAAACAGAAAAATTGCATTTGTCAAGAGGCAAAAACATCATTTTTCACATTATTTTGCCAATATATTAAAAATGCATTAATTAGCAGCTACATGCCTATCACAATTACAAGGTGACGTTCACTCCAAATTCATTAAACGAAATTTGATTACATTCTGGGTATGCTCTACTATAAAACCGTAATCAAATTCCGATTCACTTGTAATAGAACAGTCAGTATCTGAAAATTCTTGATATTAGAAGTTGGTAATATGATTTGTTTATTGGATTATTTGCTTATTTGTAGTATTCCATTGGTTTTTAGCCAATGGTGGGTTTCCAGAAGTCTTCGCCTAAAATATCCCAAGGAAGTCTATGCTCGTCAGGATTTTCTACATTAAACTGTTGATTAACAAAATAAATAATTGTTCCGGATTTCTTGGAAATATTCACAGCGCCATGGGCAACGCCCCGCGGTATGTATAACAGATGTGCTTTTCCTCCGCCTAAGGAAAGCCTCATGCTTAAGTCTTTTGTAACCGACTCTTTTCTCACGTCTAAAAGCCCAACGATCATTTTGTTGTTTGACATAATATGCCAAACATCTTCTTGTGCAAAATGAACATGCCATGCTTTAATTGATCCACCCAAAATATGAGAAGTACTTATTTGTCTGACGAAAAAACCGGAAAATTCTTGCGATTCACCATTCTCTGAAAGTCTCATGAGCTCAGAAAAGTTACCATCCTCCCCTACCATATTTTTTAGCTCAACAATTTTAACTCCATCTATTAATGGTTTTTTTGAATAATCCTGGGTCGAAATTTGACCACTATATTTATCTTCAATATTTATTTTGGAAAGTGCGTCCGCCATATTTTGAGTATATGGAAACAGAATTTAAAAAGCAACTAGATACTTACATCGCAAAGAGTTGGTCTCATAAGCTTTATATAATCACTCCATTTCATTTTAATAGATTTTGTATGAACACCCGGCGTAAAAGAAATAATTTCATTCTCATCTAAATGTTTGTCGACAATCATTTGTACGGAAATCAAATTGCCAAAAGGAAAACAACATCCTACTTCACATTTCATTATTATTTTTACTTCCTCGGGTGTTGCGAAACGTAAGTCTTTTATCTGCAAAAGTTTTTTAAGTTTTTTTGAATCCAATTTTTTATCTCCTCTTATTACAATCAGCATAAACATATCTTTAGATCGGAGAAGAAGTGATTTTGCGCCTTGTTCTAAATTTAAACCGGGGATTTCAGTTGTATTTTCCATTGTAAAAATAGGTTCATGATCAATTACTTGATAAAAAATATTATTCTTGTTTAAAAATCGTAGAATAACATTATCCATATTTTTACATTTTTTGCATTTTAATCATT
This sequence comes from Candidatus Microgenomates bacterium, assembly GCA_025451195.1. Classification (GTDB taxonomy): domain Bacteria; phylum Patescibacteriota; class Microgenomatia; order Levybacterales; family UBA12049; genus JANWKV01. The sequence continues at coordinate 7,544 of JANWKV010000011.1, forward strand.
AAACTATAAAAAATTAATACTTGTCAAGTACATACATATAATTTTTTTAAAATTTGATGCAAAAATTTAAAAAAATAAAATTATTTGCTTATTGACAAGATGAGTGAAATTAATTAAGATTGATAAAATTAATCGCGTTTATGAAAAATAAAGTACCCTTTTTTAATTTAAAAGAAGAAATCCTGAAAAAAATAAAGAAAAGTGGGGGTTGGGCAAATACTCATGCACATTTTGACAGATCTTTTACTATTACCCCAAAAACTTTTAAGCTTTATAACTCTTTACTTAAAGATAAATGGCTCTTAGTGGATGAAATAAAAAGAAAATCCTCGGTGTCTAATATATACGATCGAATGGCTCAGTCAATAGAATTAATGCTTTCTCAGGGAGTAAGTGTTGTTGGTACCTTTATTGATGTTGATGACGTTGTTGAAGATAGAGCGATTAAAGCTGCAGATAAGGTAAGAGAAAAATATAAAAAGGACATAAAGATTAAATATATAAACCAAGTTTTAAAAGGAGTTTTAGAGCCAAAAGCTCGACAGTGGTTTAATGTTGGGGCGGAGTTTGTAGACATTCTTGGAGGCTTACCGGGAAAAGATAAAGGCCGCGAGGCGGAACATATTGATGTAATTTTGGATACAGCAAAAAAAATGAACAAAATGGTTCATATTCACGTTGATCAACTAAATACGGCTATGGAAAAAGAAACAGAACTATTGGTGCAAAAAACAATTCAACATAAGATGCAAGGAAAAGTAGTTGGTGTTCATGGAATTTCAATTGCAGCACACCCCAAAGCATATAGAGAAAAATTATATAAATCTATGGTAAAAAATGGCGTAATGATGGTAAGTTGCCCAATTGCATGGATTGATAATGCAAGAACTGACGAATTGGCTCCAACACATAATGCAATAACACCTGTTGACGAAATGGTTCCAGCAGGCGTTACGGTTTCTCTGGGCACAGATAATATCCGCGACCTTTATTTACCGTTATCCGATGGCGAAATGTGGCCTGAGCTAAGACTTATTATCGGAGCTTGTAGATACACAGATGTAGACCAGCTTGTTAAAATCGCTACGGTAAATGGTAGAAAAGTTTTGGGAATTAAGTAAGTTATTATTTGGGCGTAGTCGAGAAATATTATTTTTAAGACTTCTCGATTCACTTTGTTCTTTTGGAGCGTAAAGTCATTTTTTTTCCTCTTCTTTATTCAAAAACACCACGCTGCCAATAATTAAAAGACCTCCAATAAGAGATTGGAATGTTGGGATTTCTTTAAATAATACAAAGCCATAAATGACGGCAAAAAAACTTTCTAAAGAGACAATATTACTAGCTAGAGCAGCCTCCACATACTCAAATCCGTAATTTACGAAAAACAAGCTTCCTACATTTAAAATTCCTGCACCAAGAATAACCAAACTCGTAATTATGTTAAATGAATTAACCGATGGAATACCTTCCTTTAAAGTAAGGGAAACAAGAAAAAGAAATACGGTCCCAAAATAAAGCATAAAAACCGAAATCTCTTTATTATTAAGATAGCTTGATTGCCATTTTCTTCCAATATAGCTTAGGGAAAAAAATAAGTCTGCAAAAAGCGCAAGTTCGTCTCCCCTACTCCACGAAAACAATTGGTGGTAATTTTTTATTGTAATTAAGAGAATGCCGGCTACGGAAACAAGTACCCAAAGTAATTTTTGTTTTGTTATTCTTTCTCTAAGTAAAATGAATCCTAAAACAGCCGTAGTGGGGATCGAACCTAAGAAAGAAACATCGCTGTAGGTCGTAAGGGTGTAAGCCATTGTATAAGGAATTACTGCAAATCCATAAAGAACTACACATCGAAAAATTAAAACAAGCCATTGTTTTTTTGGCATGGTAAAGAATTTTTTAATATTAAGATCCTTATAGAATATAATTGTTCCGAAAACCGCCGCTGGTAAAATTCTCAGATAAATTTGCTGAATAAGCGCAAAATGGTTACTTAAATATCTAATTGGTAATCCAAATGAAGCCCAAATCACAGAAAGTAAAAAAAGTGCAATTATACCTTTTGTTCTGTTTGTCATATAAATAGTCATTCTCAGCTTGATTGAGAATCTTTCCTTGATTTTGACTATTTTCTAATTGTAGCAATTTCTGATGCCAGGAGGGCGTCTGCTTTTGTTCTCTGCAGTTCTTTTGCTTTAAGCCATTTGGTTAATTTAGTGATCTCTTTATCCATAAGTATAACTGCTGCTTTGTTGGCTGCTAAAGATGGTCCTCCAAAAGATTTTGTAAATTTAATAATTTCAAATGGATTTTGCCAATCTTCAACCTGTTTTTTTGTAATTGGAATATCAATTTCCAATTCTTTAAGTGCTTTTTTAACTGCCTCAAAATCTACAACATTTCTGTCTGTAGAATATTTAACGCCTCTTTCAACTATCATTTTTGCCAAGCGGAATGGTACATGATAAACAGCTGCTATTTGTTCAAGAAGTGATGTTGCGCCAATAAATCCCTGTGTACACCAGAATGCCATTTTTTCTTTATTAACCGTTAATGTTTCTATAACTCCCTCAATTATTTTCGGTCCTAAAATGCACTCTCTAACCAAATCGGTTATTACATATTTTGTCCATTGAGTATCACGGTTATAGCCAATAAAATTTGCTTTCCCAATTCCTAAAAGTGCTTGTAGGTATCCAGCAGAAACTGCGGCTTTTCCTCTTATTACTTCCAAAGAATCGGGATTTTTCTTTTGAGGCATAATGCTACTTCCTGTTGAATATAAATCAGACACTTTTACCATGCCAAATTGCGGTGTTGCAAAAAGAATTAACGTTTGGGCAATAACGGATAAGTGGTTCATTAAAATTGTAATTGCATATCCCAAGTCTGCTTCTGCCTCCCACCTGTTTGTCAGCTCGTCAATACTGTTTAATTCAGGTCCTTCAAATGCCATAAGCTTACTTGTTAGGTGTCTATCTATCGGAAAAGAAGTTCCATAACTTACAATACTGCCTAAAGGATTATAATTGTGCAGGTTATACCAAAGCGTGAATCTATTTGCATCCCTAAGCACCTGATTTGCAAAGAAAAGCATTAAATGGCCAAAGGTTGTTATCATTGCATGTTGGGTGTGGGTAAAACCGGGAATTAAATAGTCTTCATATTTTTTTGCCGCTTTAAGTAAAACTTGTGTGAGAGAAATAATTTCCATTGTAAAATTTCTGGCCTGGTCCCTTAAATATAGCCTTGTATCTAAATTAATTTGGTCATTTCTTGACCTTGCCGTATGAAGTTTTCCAGCGTGCTCAACGCCATAATTTTCAATTAGAAAAGATTCGATATTTGTATGGACATCTTCTTTTGTTGGATCAAGTACAAATTTACCGATCTTTGATAATTTTTCTACATCACCCAGGCCTTTCAAAATAACTTTTATATCGGCTTTTGTTATAATGCCAGTTTTATAAAGCATTATCGCGTGAGCTCTATCTCCCCAAACATCGTATGGGAGCAAAAAAGAGTCGGCTGGAAGCGTGCCAATTACATCCCTACCGGCACAAAATTCAATAACAATTTTTTCCGGTTGTAAATCAAATGCGTGTCCCCAAAGTTTTTGTGTTTTCATAGAATTATTCTATCTTTTATATCTTACCTTTATACAATTTGTCAACAAGCTCTTCTGCTACATTAACACTTGTTACTAAAGGAATATTGTTTGCAATAGCCTTCTCGCGGATTATTTGTCCATCTGTTTTCTCTTTTTCATCAACCGTGTGTTTTCCTGTTGGGATATTGATGATAAGGTCAAATCGATTGCTATTTAGTAAATCTGCTAAGTTTGGTTTTAGATTAGGAGTAGAAATTTTGTTTACTTCAATAGACAAAACCCCATGTTTTTTTAGATACTTGTGTGTTTTATATGTTGCGTACAGTTTATACCCTGAGGCATTTAATTTTTTAACAGCTCCCATGAGTTTTACTTTATCCGATCTTTTGCCAAGAGATAACAATACTGTTTTTTCTGACCTTTGGGCGAGTCTCATTTGCATAGTATATAGTTCTATAAATCCGGCAGAAGCATTTTGATTAAGACTAGTAGGACTCATGAAAGTTGCAAGTTTCTCCTCAAAAATAGTATTTGGGGTGTCCAAAGCAACAA
>JANWKV010000012.1 GCA_025451195.1 Candidatus Microgenomates bacterium
CGCAAAATATCAATTAAAAATAAAGAAGGGAAAACAATAGTAGAATTCCCATTAACAATTGGTGTTGTTGGAGCGTTACTCGTCCCGATGTTTGCGGCTGTGGGCGCAATTGCCGCTTTAATTACAGAGTGTACGATAACTGTTGAGAGAAACGGATAGTAAATTCACAGTTCATAGAAAGAATCTTCTTTACGGGATATTATTCCTTTTTTTATATTACAATTTTATGCTATAGTTTTACTATCCGTTATGACCCGTTTTATAAAGTCTCAGAATCAAATTGAGTCTATCGAAGTATGAAAAAGTTGTTGCTTTTTTTAATTCCAATTATCCTTGCATGCGTAGTATTTGGGATTTTCTTATTGGTTACTTCTAAAATAAACGTTGCTAAAGGGGCTTTACAGGTAACGTCCATTCCTACAAAATCTACTGTTTTTCTTGATGACAAAAAAATAGGTGAAACGCCAATTTGTAAATGCGACCAGGGGGAAACAATTAACGCAGGTCAATATACTCTTAAAATTGTGCCAACCGATAAATCTCTGGAAACTTATGAAGATAAAATAACCATTAACCCGTCTGTTTTAACGGTTGTAGACAGGACATTTGGTCAGGTTGGAAAATCAAGCGGAAGCATATTAACTCTTACTCCTATAGATCAAAAAATTGCCCAGCTTTTTATAGCATCATTTCCATACGAAACAAATGTTTTAATAGACAGTAATCCTGTTGGAAAAACACCCCTTACTCTTACGGTAACAGATTCGGACCACGAAATTATTCTCTCAAAAGAAGGATATCTGGATAAAACCGTACATATTCATGGAATCAACGGATATAAATTATCTGCCGTTGTAACGCTGTCTACCGCGGACATTACGGCTCAACAGGAAACCTCTTCACCTTCGGCGGAAATCCAGGCAACATCATCTGCAGGTCTTAACGGTCAGCAAATTATTATCCTTAACACTCCGACAGGATTTTTAAGAGTCAGAGACAATCCATCTTTAACCGGAGCTGAAATTTCTCAAGTTAAACCCGGAGAAAAGTATACTCTTATCAGTGAACAAACCAATTGGTATCAAATAAAACTGCAAAACGGTGAGTTGGGTTGGATAAGTACGCAGTACGCGCAAAAACAATAAAAATTCTACATTTAATGCACGAAATAGATAATTCCAATTACAAGAATTATCCAGACAAAGACATCAATTAAAAGAGGAATATCGGAAAGTATTACTTTTTCCGGGCTTTCACCTTCGTGTTTTTCATAAATATCCTGTAAATAACGCATTAGTCCGTAGACAACTGGCAGGATTGTTATCATAAGCCATTTTCTCTGGAAAAATGCAGGCAAAAAATCCGGCATAAGAATGCCAAAAGAAAGCTTAAACCCTACCGGATTTTCCAAAAAAGTGAAAAAAGAATAAAAAATAAGCGTAGAGGTTACAAAAATGGACGCGTAAACATCCAAAAGCCTTTCCGAATAATGCGATAAGGTTTCACGGATCGATGCAATATGCTTATCCGAAAATCCAGAAATAAGAGTAAGCTCATTTCTCCTTTTTCCAACTGCCAGAAAAAGTGACAAAGAAACCGTTGTTAAAACAAGCCATACCGATATATGAAGTCCGCTTACAACTTCTCCGCCATAAACACGCAAAATATAACCCGCGGCTAAGGCCAAAATGTCGATAATAGTGATGTGTTTTAAAACAATAGAATACAGGAGTTGTAAAATTAAATAGACAATAATAATTAAAAAGAATGCAGGGTCAAGGTATAAACCAATAAATAAAGAAGCGACCGAAAGAACAATTGAGACGAAAAGTGCATAAGGGATAGAAAGATCCCCGTTTGCTAACGGCCTAAATCTTTTAAATGGATGAAGCCTGTCTTTCTGGATGTCAAAAATATCATTGATAACATAAACCGCGGAAGATAGACCGCAGAATACAAAAAAAGCAAATACAACATTCCAAAGCAACGTTGTATTAAATAAACCTCCTGTAAAAATAATTGCTGCAAATACGGCAAAATTTTTTATCCACTGTTTAGGCCTTATAAGTTTTAATGTTTTAAACAAAATTTTATTCATCTTTTTTTAAACGTAGAGTTGTATGCAAAAAAAGAAGTGACCCTGTAACAACCACTACCAGCATTATAATAGCAAAAATTTTACCTTTACTGGAGAGGGTAAGAGAAATTACTCCTAAGATGGCAGAAACCGACCAGTAAAAAATAGCTATATGACGTTGAGAGTATCCAAGCTGAAGAAGTATGTGGTGTAAGTGTTTGTTATCTCCCCAAAATGGTGATTTGCCGCTTATTATTCTTCTGCCGATTGTAAATAAACCGTCTACCATTGGAATTCCCATAACAAGAATTGCCGTTGCAAGCTTGGCGCTTGATAAAAGAGAAACACTTGCTAAAAGTAAGTATACGGCAGTTGCGCCGTAACCCGGAAAAATTTTTGCGGGATAAAAATTAAATAATAAAAACCCAATTGATGCACCGGTTATTATAAATGATAAATTGGCTGCAATAAATGTTTGACTGTCAGACAGAGGAAACCTTAGGCTTAAAAGCCCTATTATAAAAGCGGAGATTGCAACGATTCCTGGCATCTGACCGTCAACTCCTTTGCTCCAATTTAACATATTCATAACCCAGACAATCCAAAAGAGTGCCAAAACATCGGAAAGGGCAATGGTTAAATAAGTTGAAAAAAATGGAATAGTCAATTTCACCATGTCTAAATGAATTATTCCCCCAAGAGGATTTGTAATAAACGGGAAAGAAATTCCGGAGCTTACGATAATTACCGCGCATACAATATTTGCGCCAAGTCTAAAATAACGGGACAAATCATATCTATCATCAAGCGTACCTACAGCAAGAGCTATAAATGCGGCCAGAAAAAGAGAGAATACCAAATGGTTAAAAGGTAAAAAGAAAAGTCCCGCTACAAGCATTCCTATAAAAAGGGGAATTCCTCCGCCTCTTGGAATAGGTTTTGTATGAATAAGAGCCGGGTGCTTATGGACTTTTGGATCATCAATAAGCTTAAGTTTTTTAATAACGGGAAGCGCAAGGAATGTTGCAATTACTGTAGCAATAAATGCCGTTACGCCAGGGAATAAGACCGAATAAATAAACATGATTTATTTTACAAGAATAATTATCTCCAGAATAAATATAAATGTAATAACAGAAACAGCAATTGTTGTTGCGGAGAAAAATCTTCCCAAAAGAATAAATTTATTGTAAAAGAATTTGCTTAAAAAAAGATTTATTAAATAGAATGAAAAGCCTATTGCGATTGGTAAAAAAATTTCAATTTTTGTCCCGACTCTGGCATACCCCCAGGGCATTTTGTTATAAATTGGAAGGAAAGGGGGAAGAAATCTGTAAAAAACGGCAACAATAATAAGACAAACAATAAAAACAATCAAACTAATGGTAAATCCCCAAAGAATAATATTATCATGAGGAAAAAACTTAAAGAACCTTTTCATAAATGGTTACTCCGTCTACAACAAACCGGGGTTTATACTTTGCCATCGAAAGAGGAATATTAGTCATTTCCGGCATCAAAATTATGTATTGAGGAGGATTTCTTGTAATATCCGCAGAGGTTTCGGTAATTGTTTTTGCAGATGCCGTTATATGGTACGCAACAATAAATCTTCCCGGAGGAAGTTTTCCAGCAAGTCTGTAAAGCTGTCCGTTGTTTCCCCAAATAAAAATATTGTCATTTGGAGAAAGCGCGGTTTTAAGAAAATTGCTGAGATTATAATCTCTTACCGATTTTTTATCAAAAAATCCAATATAGTTTTCCACTGATTTTTGCCCCACAAAAAAAGAAATATAATTGCCGTAATAGCCAAAGAAAAACTTAGAAATTCTCGTAAAAAGCGAAAAATAAATTGCAATAAGTAATAGACATATAAATACAATCCCTCCAATTAAAACCCGGTATTTTTTTTGAAAAGCTACAAGTCCAATAGACAAAGAGGCGGCGGCTATTAAAACTAAAACATAATGAGTGTATGCTCTTTGAGAAAAAAGTACGTTAAAAATAGAAAATGCCAACCATAAAGAAATAAAAATATCGTTTCTGGAAATTTTTTCCCTCATTCCAAAAAGGAATGAGACAAATCCCCCAAGAAGAATTAACTTTAATATTAAAAGTCCCTGCGGGATGATAAATTTATTTCCATAACCAACATAACCCACGTTACTTAGAAATGCAGATTGAATAAATGTAGACCCCTCGCCTTTTAAAAGGAAATAAAAAAGCGTGGCAATAAACGGAATAAAAAATCCCGCGGAAAATATGAGAAGCGGTGGAATTTGAATAGCGATTTTTTTTAACGATTTATAATTGATTATAAAAAGAAACAGAAAAAATGCACCAAAATCAAAAACTGCCACAACTTTAAAAAGAAACGCAATTCCCAAAAGTAGTCCCGGCATCAAAAGTGTTCTGTCCATTTTCTTTTCGTGTTCTTTATCTATAAAACGGAGGATTAAAAATCCGGAAAGTAAAATCGGAAGCACCATAAAGTTTTCCGCGTTGGCAATATTTCCCTCAATTAGAGGTGTTGCAAAAAGAAACGCAAAAACAGCTGTTGTCAGGAAGGTAATAAAATTTCGGCGGTCATGTTTTTCAAAGAGTTTTTTTGCCAGAAAATAAAAAACAAAAACCGCGCCAAGTCCTGCCAGAAAAGAAGCTATACGAACAAGCGGCTGTATTCCATCAAAAAGACCGTAAACAATATACAAAAGAGGCGGTTTGTTGTCCCAAATGCCTGTATATAATTGTCTGCCGTTATTTAAGGCAAACCCGATTACTTCGTAGATTCCTTCGTCGCCGTACCAATACGGTTCAAAAAAAGACGGCAAACGGAGAAGAAAAAAAACAACAGAAGTTATAATAAGAAACCAAATATAATGTTGTTTTTCCAGATGTCTAAAAAGTTTTATCATGATATTATGTGTCTCGGGACATGTATCTCTATTAGAGAGCCCACTTCAAGTTTGTAAAGCAAAATGAACACCCGTGTCGTCTTTTATTTTATAACTTTTCTGTCACCTTATACTCAGGGCGTTTGCCAAACATGAGCATAGTATGGGAAATCATTGCAGGAATAGCTGCAAAAATTAACCCCACTATTGGTAGTAAAACAAATTCCAAAGGAAAAAGAAACTGTTTTGTTTTTGAGATCTTTTTGTTATTTTGATTTTTATAATCAATAACAATAAGAGTAAGAATTGCAAACAGACAGCTTGTTAATATTATTCCGGCAAGGCGGGGCAAATTATAACCAAGCGCGGTTCTTGAAAAAACAGGGTTAACAAGAGGAATAACGTTTGCCGCAACCGTAATAATAAACCAGTTAACAGGCCACATAAAATGATCCAGCAGCACGTAATAAAGCATAAGAGTTTTTCTTATGAATGGCACACCCGGTACGGTAAACCACCATTTAATAAATAATGGATCATCAGATACTCCCCAACTCCAACGCCTTTCCTGCTCGTACTTATTTTTAAGGCTTTTCCAGTAACTGGAAGAAAGCGGAGCATCCATAGATGTTTTAAGAAAAATAGGTTCTACCCAGGCATTCCCTTTTAATTTGTAGAACGCTTTAAAGAAAATTCTGTAATCTTCGGGTATAACATCCGTATCCCAAAATCCAATATCCACAAGCATTTTAAAAGAAAGAGAATATGTTGAATTGGAAACAAGCCGGTCTTTCTGGACTAAAAGAGCTGTGCGCCATAGTGATCCGAAAAACGACACGACCCTAATGGGGGCGGGAACCTGCCAAATGTTGTTATAATTTACATTTGCAGACTGCCAGAATTTATTATAATGTTTTGGATCGGAAAGAAAACTATGTGAAAGATATGAAAAATATTGAGAGTCAAAAATAGAGTCCGCATCAACTGAGGAAATTGTCGCGTAGTTTAGATCAATTTTTTTTGAAAGTACAAGTTCTTCGTATGCAACCCTTGCCCCATAAGATTCGTTAGATGATTTACCTTTCACTTCGCCCGGAATGTCGGGATGAAAGGTTGCAATAATTTTTCCAAAAACTGCGGAAAATTCCTTTATTAATTTACCGGATTTTTCTTTTGCATCTTCTTCCCTCTCTTCCATTGCAAGCACAACAAAAATCCTTTTTGTCGGAAATGATTGATTGGCAATTGTTTCAACCGTCTCGCGCAGTTTTTCATACTTTTCCTTAAAATTTGGGATTACTACGACATGACTCATTTTAGAAAAATGAGGGAGTTGTTTTGCTTTTTCTTTCCAGTCCAGCTTTTCCGATTTTTTTATTTTATTAATAGCGACAAAAGCTAAAGCAACCAAAGAGAAAGATTTATAAAACCAGAAAATATCATAAAAGAGTATAAAGTAGGCAAGAATTGTAGGAATTAAAAAAGATCCCCAAACAGGAAAGAGAATTAATGCCCAAGAAAATATACCCGGAAAAATTTCAAGAAACCTTCTGGTTTTTATCGGGTAACGGGCAAATATGTCCTGAAAAAAATTTGTCATATGCCAAAGAGAGTTTTTGCGTTTAGAGTTGTTTGCCGGTCTATTTCCCCATATGAAAGCTTTTTTATTTGAGACAAAAATTCTCCAACAATTATAACACGCATTGGCTCGTTTCTGCCACCTCTAAAGGGTACGGGAGTTAAATACGGACTGTCTGTTTCTGTGACAATTTTCTCAATTGGTGTTGTCTTTGCTAAGTCAGAAAGCGAAACAGTTTCGCCCGGAGCAAGGCCTTTATACGTAATGTTGCCGTCAAATCCAATGTAAAAACCTAAATTCAGCGCTTCTTTTAAAGTGTCCATTGTGCCGGCAAAACAATGGAACATTCCCGGATTTTCCCTTTTTAACAAATTTTTGTGAGATTTTAAAATTTCAATAATCTCTTTTCCCGCGTGACGGTTATGAATTTGAAGAGGTAAATTTAGCTTATGCGCAAGGAGAATTTGTCTCTCAAAAACTTCTTTTTGCAGTTTTGGGTCTACAATTCCATTGGATTTATAATTGTAAAAATCCATTCCAATTTCTCCAATTGCCACAACTTTTGGCATTTTTGCCAACTTTTCCAATTTCTTTTCCCAGCCGGATTCCAACTCGTGTTTATCCGCATGATGGGGATGTACTCCAACGATTGCATATAAATTTTCATATTTCTCAGATAGTTCAACAGCTTTTTTACTCGAATCAAGTTTTGTCCCTGTATTAATAATGATTTCAACTCCGTCTGCTTTGGTCTTTTTAATAACTTCATCAAAGTCATCTTTAAAGGCTTCAAAATTAAGATGGCAATGAACGTCAATCATATTTATATTAAGTATAAGATATTAAGGAATTCGCGGGAAGAGTGGGCTTCCTGAAATAATCTTTTGTTTGATAAACTGATTCTCAATTTTTTTTGCTGTTTCGGGTAAAAAAGGTTCCAGAAGCAGTGCAACTTCAACTACGCCATCAACAGCATGGTTTAATACATCTTTTACCCGTGGACTGTTGTTTTTAACCAGATCCCAGGGTTTTTGCGAATCAATGTATTGATTTAAACCGGTTATTTTTCCCCAAATAAACGAAAGCGCGTCATTGAATTTATATTCTGATAATGCCAAAGTATATTCTTCAATTTCTATTATATGTGTTTTTGCGGCAATTTCATTATTAAAATTTGCGCTTTCGCAAAGTTTTGCAACACGGGATACAAGATTACCCAAATTGTTTGCAAGGTCGGCATTATAAACTTCTTTTAAGCGTCTTTCGGAAAAATCGCCGTCGGAGGTTGAAGGAATTTCTTTTAGTAAATAATATCTGAGAACGTCCACCCCATATTTATTGATCATGTCTAAGGGATCAACAACATTTCCCAAAGTTTTGCTCATTTTTTGTCCGTCAACAGTTAAATAACCGTGAATAAAAAGTTCCTTTGGAAGCTTAAGTCCTGCAGATTTTAAAATAGCAGGCCAGTAGATTGCATGAAACCTGGTTATTCCTTTGCCAATTACCATCAAATCTTGAGGCGCCCATTTTTTATATTTTTTTTCATCCCAACAAAAACCAATACCTGTTTGATATATATTTAAAGCGTCAAACCATACATACATTATTTGGGAGTGGTCATTTGGTACAGGAATTCCCCAGCCTTTTGCCCTTTCCTTGCTTCTTGAAATTGAAAAATCTTGTAAACCCCTTTTTATAAATGCCAGAGCTTCGTTTTTGCGGAAATCCGGAATAATATTTAGCTTGTTATTTAACAATAAATCTTCCAAAAATTTCTGATATTTTGAAAGCTTAAAAAAATAATTTTCTTCCGATACCTTATCTAATTTACGGCCGGGATGCTCAAAACATTCTCCGTTTTCGTTTAATTCTTCGGGTTCATAAAACTGTTCACACCCAACACAGTACAATCCCGTATATGATTTTTTATATATATCTCCATTTTTGCTGCATAATTCCCATAATTTTTGGGATGACGTAAAATGTTTGTTTTCGTCCGACCCTCTTTGCCAGATATCAAACTGCACATTTAACCTTTTTGCAACTTCCAAAAATTCTTTATTATGCTCATCTGTAAATTCTTGAGGTTTTTTTCCGGCTTTTTCTGCTGCCTGAAAAATCTTTAGTGCATTTTCGTCTGCACCACATAAATAAAGTACATTATCACCAATTGCTTTGTGGTAACGTCTTATTGTGTCAGCATAAACAAATTCCTGTGCGTGCCCAATATGAGGTTTTGCATTAACATAAGGAATTGCGCTTGTTATATAGAATTTAGCCATGAGATGATTTTATCAGAGTGAGAGTTTGAGCACAACCTTTGTGGCGCATATGACAATCAAGCTATAGATATACGTCTTAAGTTACCTGTTACGGATTGCAAATTCTGTAATTATAAAAAGAATGGCTGTGAGAAAAAGAAAAAATATATGGGTAAATCCAAAAAAACGCAGGAGTAAGTATCCGTTAAGGAAAACAGAAATAATAATTCCCTGAAACGCGTTTTTAAATATAAATGTGATAAGGCCAAAAACAATTAAAAATAAAAGAGTAAAAAAAGGGATTACAGGGGGAATTGCAAAAAAGGATAACCTCAAAATATCAGATGGGGAATTTTCTTTTATAAGAAAAGAAAGGAGAATTAACGATAAAAAGGATACCAGCAAAAATGTGAGATGGTGTTTTCTGCTTTTCATAAAGAAATAGTAACATATTAAGGATTAAGGATAGATTTTTAAATCGTAATTCATAAATCTTAAATCTATATAAAGATAATCCGGGCGGAAAATATCATGAAATGATGATAGAATTCAATCATGAAAGTTCTGCACATGTTTTGGGGAAAGGTAAAAAAGGGAAAAAACAGGGGAAAGGGTTTGGGATTTCCAACGGTAAATATTTCTCTTCATAAAAAAATTCCTGAGGGGATTTATGCTTCAAAAGTTCAAATTGCAGGAGCTATCCAAGTTGGCGCAGCATTTATTGGTTCTGCAAAAACATTTGAGGAAAAAGATTATAAAGCAGAAGTTTATATTTTAGATTTTAACCAAAATATTTACGATAAGTGGGTTAGCATTAAACTATTTAAAAAAATCCGAGACAATAAAAAATTCAATTCGGAAAAAGAACTTCAAGATCAAATGAAAGAAGATGTAAAACAAATAAAAATTTTTTTTGAAAATGAATATGCTTAAAGGTAAAAAAATAGTTATCACAGGGGCAAGTAGTGGGCTTGGTAAAGAAATTGCAATTTTATTTGCCGGAAACGGAGCACATGTGATTCTTTTGGCAAGATCCGAGAAGAAATTGAAAGAAGTTAAAAAGTTGGTGGAAAAGAATGGAGGGGAAAGTTCGATTTTCGTTTGCGACATAAGTAATTTATCGGAAGTAAAAAATGCAGTCGGGAATATTATTCAAACCA
>JANWKV010000013.1 GCA_025451195.1 Candidatus Microgenomates bacterium
AAAAGATTTTCCAAATCTTTTGCCGTTTCAAATATTATTTCCTTAATATTAAACCTTGGTTTTACAGAAGATTTCGAACGGAAAATTAATACGTTTGCTCCGGATAAAAATGCCTGCTCAGCAATTGCGCTGCCCATTTTGCCGCTACTTTTATTTGCAATAAAACGTACATTATCAATTGGCTCAATTGTCCCGCCCGATGAAATAATTACTTTTTTTCCTTTTAACAAATCTGTTTTTTTAAGGTTTGAGATAATTTCTTTTGCTATAAAATTTATATCCGCAAGTCTTCCTTGACCTTCGTAGCCGCATGCTAGCATTCCAGAATCAGGATTAATTATTTCAAATCCGCGCGACCTGAGAACTTTAACGTTATTTTGAGTTGCAGGATTTTCCCACATATGTACATTCATTGATGGACAAATAATAATTGGACTTGTTGATGCAATAACCGTAGTTGTTAAATAATCATTGGCAATTCCAGTTGCAAGCTTAGCGATAATATTTGCAGTTGCCGGAACAATAACAATAACATCTGATTTTTTTGCGAGTTCTATATGTTCAACTTTTCTTTGTTTTAAAATTTTATCTCTTTCGATTTTATTTACGAATAGATTTGTATGAACATTTATATTTGTTTTTGTTTTAATTTCTTCAGGGCTTATGATTTCCGCTCCGGCACTGGTTAAAATAACTTCAACATTTATCCCTTCTTTTTTGAGAATATTTATCAGGTCAACGGTTTTATACGCGGCAATTCCACCGCTAATACCAAGTAAAACTGTTTTCTTCATTTTGGATTACTATTTTATAGTATAAGAGGAATTGTTACAAATCTTGATTATTCAATTGAAACAATTGTGTAGTTAACTTTGCCTGCCGGTGCTTCAACCTCTATCTTTTCACCGATAGTTTTACCCATTAATGCTTTACCAAGGGGTGATTCATGGGAAATTTTTTGTTGTGCCGGATCTGCTTCCCATTCACCGACAACTTTGTAAACAATTTTCTTAGCTCCAACATGAAGCGTAACAGTTGTTCCAAGGTCTACGGTTTTCTTACCTTTACTTTTTCCATTATTATCTTCGATAATAACCACCTGTTTAAGCATTTCTTCAAGCTCGTCTATTCTTCCGTCAATAAAAGACAATTCCTCGCGTGCGGCCTGATACTCCGCATTTTCTGCAAGATCTCCCTGATTTCTGGCTTGAGCAACCATGTCCAAGATTGCCGGTCTTTTATTTTTTGCAAGCTCTTCGTGCTCTTTTTTAAGAGTTTCCAAACCTTCTTTGGTTAGGTAAATTTTTTTAATATCCATATTCAAAGAAAATCCCTCCTATTGAGGGAATGCTTTATTGTAAACGCCCTAGCATGGTATAGAAACTGAAGATTTTTGTCAATGACCTAGAGTCAATAGTAAATTCACAAATACTCACCGGCGAAAAGTGCAATAATGTTTCTCGCATTTTCCTTTTCCTGAATTGTAACTTCTACCTGAACGTACCCTGCATTTGGCTGACCATAGAAAATCATAAAACCAAGCGGTAAAGACAAAATAAGCGGTAAAACAAGTAAATCCTCTTCCCCTTCAATCAAAATTATTTGCGGTTTTTTTTCATGAAGATGATTTACGATTTTGGACAGAGAAAACCATATGTCTTTTGTAATTGTACTTTGGGGATTTACTAAATGAATTATTTCTTCCGTCCCCATAAATCCAAGTTCTTTAACACCTGAAAATTGTCTTTTTCTTTCAACCACAAAATCTATTACAGAAAGTATCGGCTTTATTCCGTTTTTGAGAAAACGTAGCGTTGTAATATCCCCAACGGTTGCTGCTTTTGTTGGATCAATGTTTTTTAAAATCCTTTCGCTTTCAAGTAATTTACCAAACGGCTTGTGGAGTAAAATCCGCAAACCCTCGGGCATCTTTAAATTTTTAGAAATCCATAAAGGGTTGACAAAAGGTTTACCATCATCATCTGTAATGCCTTTGCGGATATTTGCCGAAGAAATAACAACTCCGTCTTCTTTTTCCAGAGGAGTTATCAAAAGCGGAAGCTTTGAAAGTCCAAGTTCCATTCTTTTCTGGTTAATCTTATCTCCCCCATTTACGCTGTCATCTGTTACAACAAGTGCATCTAAATCATTATTTTTAGAAAGAGTCGGACCAAATAAATCATCAATTGGTACAATTTTTGCCCGCGTATAGAAATGTTTTTTTTCCAAATAATCCATTAACTTCTTCTTACGCTTAAGGAATGGGGCAATAACAGAATCTTTCTTGTATTCGGCAACATAACTATCCGATGTTAATCCAATAATTACGCTTTTGCTTACGGAAAAAGCAAAATTAATAAACGACATATGTCCTTTGTGGAATTTGTCGAATGTTCCGCCTAACGCAACATTGTCATACTGCATATTTTTTTATTCTTTTCGCAAATTTACTCAACACTGTTTCCTGCATGTCGTTTGGATGAAACGCAAGCATTGTTGGAGTTATTAATTCCGATGTACGGTGTTTTTTCATATATATTTTTTGCAAACTTTTTATAAATGCTTCAACAACCGGTAACGCGTTTATATAAAAGTTTGATGTTTTATTATAAACAATTTTTTGATTTTCGATTTTAACAGATTGTGGAAGAAATTTTTTAACCCAAATATTTTTGAATAAAAATTTCTGGTACATATTGTCTCTAATAAAAACGGGTTTCATTTGCAAAACCTCATGGGCAGTATATAAATTTTGTTTAGTTAAAGGAAGAGTAAGGTTTGATTCGTCTAAAAACATGTTAGCACAAATTCTGTTTTTTGCGCGCAAGCTTTTTCTTCCTCTTTTTACCCCAAGTATCTGCAGTACAAGCACAACCAGAAAACGCGTTGTCCAAATGGTATTTGATTTACTGATAATAAACAAATCAATATCATCCGATTCTTTCGCGTTTTCCATGGCTAGCGATCCGCTTATCCCAATTAACATAACTGTCGGAATGTGTTGTAAAATTGATATTATTTTTTTTGCTTTTGCATTTTTTTTGATATTGATTATTTCTTTTTCTTTAAATATATCAACAATTTTTTTTCTGCCTTTCAAAAAGTAATACCCCTTTTTGCGTGAAATTTTCTTTCTGGTTAATAATGTCAACAGTGATTTTTCAATCGACTCCTTATTCAATTTTTCCCCGATAATAAATCTCATTATATTATCTCTACTAAGAGGATAATCAAAAATATCCGAGTAGCAAATTGTTTCAAGAAGTATTTTGTTATGGTTTTGACGGTGTTGATGCATACTGCTCAAGTACTTGAGAAAACCCCTGAGTTAATGTGTCCAGAGCAGTTTGAACACTGGTATTTCCGACAATACTATTTACAGCGTTTCCAAGGTATCCATTTAGTTGACCGTTAATCCCGCTGTCTTGAGTTTCTCCCGCAAAATATGAAGAGACTGCATTTTTGGCCGAATCAATAAAAGGTGCAAGTTGTGTACCTTTTAGAGAGTCTGCCAAATCCATTCTTGCGTAGGGCTCACCAAATGAGCGTGTTTTAGCCTCTTCACTATAAAGTTTTTGCTCTGTTTCTTTGGACGCCAGAAATTTCATGAAAAGCATTGCCTCTTTCTGGTGCTTACTTTTATTTGAAACTCCCTCAACCCAATAGCTCGCGACAGTCATATTTCTACCCGGCAGATGGGGAACAGGATTTACTGAAAACTTTAAATCAGGGTTAAGCGCCTGTATCGAAAAGATGTCCCATGAATATCCAAAATACATTGCAAGGTTTCCGTTTGCAAACGCGCGCATTGACGGATCTAAGGTATCATCCCAAACATTCCCGTCATTTTTGGCAAAAGACGTGTAGAAAGTAAGCGCATCTGAAACATTTTGCTGGGAGCTTCCCAAATCTTTAAGGTTTACACCATTTTGGGCAAATAAGAGTGATATTATATCCGGAGCATGAGTAATATTATTATATGTTCCAAGTGCCGCTCCACTTGTTTTAATTTTGCCTGTTGAATCCCTAACGGTTAGTGCTTTACTTGTGTTTATAAAATCAGGCCAGACCGTAGGTACTCCCAATTTTTCATTTTGGAAAATCTGTGTATTTACAAAAAGGGAAAGCGTATCTATTTCTAAGGGAATTCCAATTATTGCACCGTTTTGGATAAGGTCCTGTTGTATAACAGGGTAAAATGTTTTTTTAAAATCTTCAACAGTCATTGTATCTTTTGGCAGAGGAGCCAAAACAGAAGACACCATGGGAACCCAACTGTCATGAAAACGGAATATATCCGGACCCGTCCCGTTTTGAATTCTTGTTAAAAGCCTTTCACTATATTGTTTTGGGTCTTGTTTTGAATAAACAACTGTTATGTTTGGGTTTGCCCTTTCAAAATCGGAAATAACCCCTTGCATAATGTTCTCATCTTCCCATAAACCCCAATATATTAGAGTGGCTTTCCCGTTTCCCTTATTTCCGACAACGTGTGTTAAAAGAAATGCAAAAGACCCGATTACTAAAAAAGTAATTAAAAAAGCTATTATTATCTTTACAAAACCCGGTAAACCATGTTTTTCTTCCTCAATGTGCGGACCATTTTGCATTGGGGGCATAACAGGCGGACGACTTGGACTAACCTCTTGTTTTTTTTCACTATCAGGGGGAATATTCTGAGCAGGTTGCGTAGAAGAAGGCAACGGGCTTCGCGTACGGGTTACGTTTGGTTGAGTGGTATTTTCGGTCATAAATGTATTTCTATCCTTCTTAACTGCATTCGCATTAGACGAATTGGTTTAACCAAAACAATTTCAATTATGAAGGATACAACTATAGTATAATATGTGGTATCCTGCAAAACAAATGACCTTTCCATCGTTTGCCCAAAGCGAAAGCGGGGCGGGTAAACTCAAGGCCATAGCATTTTGATACGTTCAGTGTCATGGGTATATCGAAAAGTGCAAAATCGAACTATGAAAAAACATAAACTCACGAAAAAACACATCTCTGTTTTTATAAAATCCGCATTCTGGTTTTTTGTAGGAATTGCTTTGGGTTTGTTTTTTACAATCAGTTTCTTTTTTATTTTTTTCCAAAAAGTATACGGGGATTTGGTTTTTCCTGGAGTATATGTAAACGGAGTGAATTTTGGAGGAAAATCGGAAAAAGATGTGGTTGAATATTTTGATAATCAAAATGCCGCAATAGCAAACACAACTTTTACATTTCAACATGGAGAAGATATTGCGACTGCATCCGCAGGAACTCTTATTTTAGGATATAACAGCGAGCTTCTCGCAAATCAAGCGATATTAATTGGAAGGTCTCATTTTATTCTTTCCGACATCTTTCTTATTTTTAGTGCCTTTATTAACGGAGTTTACCTTCCTCCGTCTTATTCATATTCCGACAGTCAGCTGACTACTCTTCTATCACCTATTGAGAAAAAAACTTATATTGCTCCTGTTGATGCGGTTTTTAAATTTAGCAATAACCGTGTTACCACATTTAAGCCCTCGTCCGATGGGGAGGAAATTTCGATGGACGATATAAAAGATACTCTCTCAGAAAAAATCCCAAATATTCTCTCTGAAAAAATACCCCAGAATATTACCATCAACTTACCCGTAACAACACTTAAACCAAAAATATCTACAAATGATGCTAATAATTTGGGAATAAAAGAATTAATCGGCACCGGAACATCCCTTTTCCAACATTCAATTGCAAGTAGAATTTATAATGTGGAGCTGGCTGCTTCAAGGTTAAACGGAATTCTCATTGCCCCGGGTGAAGTTTTTTCATTTGACAAAGCCTTAGGGGACGTATCTGCATTCACCGGATATAAACAGGCTTATGTAATTTCCGGTGGACATACTGTTTTGGGAGATGGTGGCGGAGTATGCCAAGTTTCAACAACTTTCTTCAGGGCAGCGTTAAGCGCAGGGCTTCCTATTGTTGAAAGACATGCCCATGATTACCGTGTTGGATATTACGAAGAAGATGGGCCTCCGGGAATTGACGCGACAGTTTATGTACCAAGCGTAGATTTAAAAATAAAAAATGATACCGGCTACTCCATACTTGTTCAATCAGTTGTAGACCCGGACACTCTGCGTTTAACATTTAATTTTTACGGCACAGATGACGGCAGGAAAGTAACAATGACAACGCCAATTGTAACAAACATTATTCCCGCACCGCCTCCTTTATACACAGACGATCCGGATTTACCAAAAGGGCAAATCCAACAAACCGACTTTGCCGCAAACGGCGCGCATGTTAGTTTTAGCAGAACTGTTACAAAAAACGGCGTGACTTTGGACAATGATACTTTTGTGAGCAACTATCAACCTTGGCAAGCAGTATTTTTAAGAGGAACGAAATAATATATAAATAATTCAATAAACGGTAACAAATAAAATAAATGCATTGGATTATTTCAAAACTATTATATGAATAAAATATTGAATTTAATCGAAGCTACAATGTTGTCAAAAAAATTACATCAGGAAAATCAAAAAATAGTTTTGGTTGGCGGTTGTTTTGATATTTTACATGTTGGACATTTTTCGCTTTTCGAACATGCAAAAAAAGAAGGCGATATTTTGGTAGTTCTACTGGAGAACGATGATAAAATAAAAAAAACAAAAGGATTAAAAAGGCCACTTCATACTCAAAATGAAAGAGCATATATGATTTCTTTAATTAGGCCTGTTGACTTTGTTGTTTTGCTGCCTTTTTTAGAAACAAATAATCAATACGATGAAGTAATCAAAAAAATTAGACCCGATATAATTGCGACAACAAAAGACGATCCAAATATTATTCATAAAAAAAGACAGGCGGAAAAAATTGGCATAATTGTAAAAGAGGTTATTTCTTATATACCTGAAAAATCAAGCACTAATATTTTGAAAGCTTTTTTAAAAGAAAATTAATATGAAGAAGGTTATTCTTGCATTTTTATTTTTGGTTATCGCAGTTGCAGTCAACACGCTTTTAAATCACGGTTCAAAAAATGTCTTTAATATTTTAGAAAAATCTCCAACTGTTACAATAGACAATGCAACCTTTTCAGTGATGGTTGCCAAAACAGAAGCGGATAGAGAAAAGGGACTGTCCGGAAGAAATTCCATGCCCCAAACCGAAGGAATGATTTTTTTGTTTGACAAACCTGATAATTACTCGTTTTGGATGAAGGATATGAAATTTCCTTTGGATATGATTTTTATTAACAAAGATAAAATTGTAGATATTTTCCCGAGTGTACCAATAAAAAATCAGACTGATATGGAAACCCCGCGCGAGAAAGCAGATTCGGTTTTGGAAATTAATGCGGGTCTTGTAAAAAAATATAATTTTAAAATCGGAGACTTGGTAAAAACCTCTTTATGATTATTTTAGGTATTGAAACAAGTTGTGATGAAACTGCCGCATCAATTGTAAAAGCAGAAAAAAGTAATATTAAAATTTTGTCAAATATAGTTTCTTCATCAATGGAACTTCACAGCAAAACAGGAGGAATAATTCCGGAAATTGCCGCAAGGGAACAAATAAAATACATGATCCCAGTCATTGATGATGCACTAAAAACCGCAAACATTCTACCTGGAAATATTGACGCTATTGCGGTAACTGTTGGACCAGGACTTATTGGGTCACTTCTTGTTGGAGTAGAAACAGCACGCACTCTTTCTTATGTTTGGGAGAAACCTTTAATTCCCGTAAATCATTTATTCGGGCATATCTATATAAATTTTATCGATGATGATTTACGAAAAATTGAAAATTTTCCCGCAGTTGCTCTTGTTGTTTCCGGCGGGCATACCGATTTGGTTTATATGAAAAATATTCAATCTGTAAAATGGATTGCCGGCACCCGTGACGACGCGGCGGGGGAGGCCTATGACAAAATCGGAAGACTTTTGGGACTTTCATATCCTGCAGGACCGGTTATAGAAAAATTGGCAAAGTCGGGAAATCCAAAAGCATATAATTTTCCAAGGCCCTTAATCCATGAAGATACTTTTGATTTTTCATTTTCAGGACTCAAAACTGCAGCTCTTCGCGAGGTGGAAAAAGAGAAAAGTTTAACAGATGAAAAAGTTAAAAATATTTCGCGTTGCGTTCAGGATGCAATTATAGATTCTTTGGTCACCAAAACTATAAATGCCGCAAAAAAATATAATGCAAAGTTTATTATCTTAGGAGGAGGAGTTGCGGCAAATCAAACGCTCCGCGACAGATTTCTTGCCAATCTTTCAATGCTGGGAATTAACTTTTTTGCACCGGTAAGAAATCTATGCACAGATAACGGCGCTATGATAGCTGTGGCAGGATTTTTTAACCAAAACTTTATTGATTGGAAAAATATTACGGCTAATCCTGAACTTTACTTTGATTAATCCTTTTGTCCGCCGAAGCTTTAGCGAAGGTGGAAATTGTATTTTAACTAAATTTTTTATACCATAAATATATGTTCTCAAAATATCGAATTCTGATTTTTTCCGAGCATCCGGACGAACTTATGAAATTTTATCAAAATGTGTTGGGACTGGAACTTGAAAAAAAATTAGATATTCCAAATGATTATGGGTATAGATTTGCCGTAAATGGTGAAATGAAAATTTGGATTGGCTATCATAGCGAAATTAAAGGTAAAGCAAAAGAACCATACCGGCATATTTTTAATTTATATGTTGATTCTGTAACCGGGTGGCATAATAAAATAAAAGATGAACTCGGTGTAACTATTGTTGCAGAACCCAATGAAGCTCCATTTTCCACACCGGACGATACCGTCTGGGTCTCAACATTTTTAGACCCGGAAGACAACTGCTGGCAATTTATGGGCCCCAAATAGTTTTAATTGAATTATAAGCCCAAACGTGCTATATTCCACACATAAACTCATGGAAAAAAACGGCGCGATTAATCACTCTCTTTCCCAGGTTATTCAAATTTTATATGAGATCGTTGTGCTTAAAAAATATACATTTAATTCTTTTCTTCAGCGCTTTATAAAAATAATACTGGAAATTATTCCGGCCGATTCCTGTCTTATTTATTTTTATGACCTTGACAGTAAAAATTTTATTTTAATCGGGTCAAAAGTCCCACACCCTTTGGAAATTGGAAATATTGTAATGAAAGAAGGCGAAGGAATTACCGGCTGGGTTGCCAAAAATAAACAAACGGTTGCAATTGAAAAGAAATCGTATGAAGACCCAAGGTTTAAGCCTTTTAAGGAATTGCCGGAAGATACGTACGAAAGTTTCCTTTCGGTACCGATCATTGACAACAATGCAAATGTAGTTGGCGTTATAAATTTACAAAACCGAACAGCGTATAAATTTAGCGGAGAACAAATTGAAACTGTTGAGTCTCTGGTAAAAATTATTGCATCGGCATTTGCAAACGTTGTTCTGGAAAAAAGAATAAACCATTTAGAAAACAAATTGGAAGAAAGA
>JANWKV010000014.1 GCA_025451195.1 Candidatus Microgenomates bacterium
CGCAAGCCTTTCCCGCACAGACTCTAATTCTTTGTCTGATATACTTCCCAATCTTTTTCTAGCCCAAAACCTTCTTCTAACGTTAAAGTGATATGCCGCGTCTCTATTTGTTGCAGGATCTTTATATAAACCCTCAACATGAAGCACTCTTTTACCTAATCTTTCGTGACCTCTGGAAGCAGTGGCGGGTTGTTGAGGCATAGTCAACATTACTATAGCACTTTCTGTAGTTAGGTCAAGTAATTTTTGTCACATGAAAGTAAGAGAATTGTATGAATTTAAAATTTGGTCTATAATGTAATTTCCACAAACTTATATTTCTGGTGGCAATATTATGGACACGATTAAAATTAAAGGGGCAAGGGAGCATAATCTTAAAAATGTAGATGTAGAAATCCCAAAAAACAAACTTGTTGTTTTTACGGGGCTTTCCGGCAGTGGAAAATCTTCTTTGGCTTTTGACACAATATATGCCGAAGGCCAACGGCGTTATGTTGAAAGCTTGTCTTCTTATGCCAGGCAATTTTTGGGAGTAATGAAAAAACCCGATGTGGACTTGATAGAAGGCTTGTCTCCGGCAATCTCCATAGATCAAAAAGGCACATCTCATAATCCGCGAAGTACCGTTGGTACTGTTACGGAAATTTATGATTATCTTAGGCTTTTGTTTGCCCGTGTTGGACACCCGCATTGTCCAAAATGCGGGCGCGAAATAACGCATATGAGTAAAGAGCAAATTGTAAATGCGGTTTTGGATTTGCAGCAAAAAAGCGAACATAAAACAAAAGGGGTAAGAGTATTAATACTTTCGCCTGTTGTTAAAGACAGAAAAGGAGAATATACGGAATTATTTAAAGACTTAAAAAAACGGGGGTACAAAAAAGTAAGGATAGACAACAGGATTTATTCGCTTGATGAAGATCTGGTTTTGATAAAAACCAACAAACACACAATAGAAGTAGTTATTGATGCCATGGTTTTGTCAAAAGAAACAGACAAAATAAGGCTAACTAACGATGTTGAGCAAAGCTTAAAACTTGGAAACGGTGAATTAATTGTTGCTGTTATTAATGACAAATCTTTAACACTCCCCGAATTTCCAAAAGAAATGAAAGACGAGCTTTTCAGCGAAAAATTTGCATGCCCTGTTGATAATATTTCTTTACCAGAAGTAGAACCACGAATCTTTTCTTTCAACACCCCCCATGGTGCATGCCCAAACTGTAATGGACTTGGCACTGTGCTTTCTGTTGATAAAGAATTGGTTTTAAATGAAAATCTGACAATTAATGAAGGTGGAATTTTACCTTTTTCAAATAACATGCTCCGGGAAAGTTGGTTTATCCGAACTTTAAGAATATTTTGTGAGGAAAATAACATACCGCTTGACCAAAGAATTGAGTATATTCCAAAAGAAAAAAGAGACCTTCTTTTAAATGGGACAGGAGATAAGGAATACGAAGTTATTGGAGAAAACAGATGGGGTAATACAACAGTTATCCACGAACCATTTAGAGGAATAATTGCAGAAGTAAAAAGAAGACACAATGAAACTGAATCTTTATTTTTAAGAGGGCAAATTGAAAAGTTTATGAGATACGAAATTTGCAGGGAATGTAAAGGGTCACGCCTTAAAAAAGAAGCGCTTTCAGTCACAATAGATAAAAAATCTATAATTGATGTTTCTAATTTGCCAATTGATGCGTCTTTACAGTTTGTAGATAATTTGCAAAATATTTTTACACAAAGGGAAGAACAAATTGGCAGACTGATTATAAAAGAAATTAAAGAACGTCTTGGATTTTTGGTGAATGTTGGACTTGATTATTTAACACTTTCCAGAGGTGCGCAAACTTTAGCAGGAGGAGAGGCGCAAAGAATTCGTTTGGCTTCTCAAATTGGAAGTGGATTAACCGGCGTTTTATATGTTTTGGACGAACCGTCAATTGGCCTTCATCCAAAGGATAATGCAAAACTAATTAAAACCTTAAAACGCTTAAGAGATTTGGGAAACACTGTTTTGGTTGTCGAACACGACCAAGAAACGATGGAGGAGAGTGATATGATCTACGATTTTGGTCCGGCCGCCGGAAAAGAGGGTGGGCATATTATAGCTTTTGGGACACCTGCGGAAATAAAAAAAGATCCGAATTCTATAACAGGTAAATATTTATCCGGAAAAAAACAAATAAGTGTTATTTCTTCGACCGAGCCTGGTAAATTGGGCTTTGAACAAAAACACCTCACAATTTTTGGGGCAAAAGAGCATAATTTGAAAAATATAGATGTCTCTTTCCCTTTACAGAAATTAACCGTTGTAACAGGCGCATCGGGGAGCGGGAAATCAACTTTAATAAACGATATTTTAGACAGAGCACTTTCTCAAAAGAAGAACGGATTTATTAAAGATAAACCTGGCGAATTTGCGCGCCTTACAGGCGACGAAAATATCCGTCATGTTTTTACAATAGACCAATCTCCAATTGGCAGAACCCCAAGAAGTAATCCGGCAACATACACTGGCGCTTTTAACTACATCCGCGATATTTTTGCCGGAACAAAAGAAGCAAGAGTAAGAGGCTATGGCCCAGGCAGATTTTCTTTTAATGTAAAAGGTGGAAGGTGCGAGGATTGCCTTGGTGAAGGTCAAATAAAAATTGAAATGCAGTTTTTACCGGATGTTTACGTGCCTTGCGAAGTCTGCAACGGTACACAATATAGCAGTGACGCGTTGGAAATTCTTTTCAACAATAAAAATATTTCCGATGTGCTAAATATGAGTTGCATAGAAGCTTTGGAATTTTTCTCATTCCATCCAACCCTTTCTTATAAACTTCAGACACTTGTTGAAGTTGGCCTTTCTTATATCAAACTCGGGCAACCCGCGCCAACACTTTCCGGAGGAGAAGCACAAAGAGTAAAACTGGCAACCGAACTTTCTAAAAGAGGACGCGATGCACTATATCTTTTGGACGAGCCGACAACAGGACTTCATTTTGCCGATTTGGAAAAACTTTTGAGAGTACTTCGCAGGCTTGTAGATATAGGCAATACGGTAATTGTGATTGAGCACAATTTGGACGTTATTAAAAATGCGGATTATATTATTGACCTAGGTCCCGACGGCGGAGACAAAGGAGGAAGCCTCGTTGCAAAAGGTACGCCGGAAGATATTGCAAACACACCGGGTTCTTATACTGGACAGTTTCTGAAAAGAATATTGTTATAATTAACAGGTGAAATATTTATTTGTCTTTTTTTTCCTGATTTTATCTTTCATTTTCACTCCCTTAATTTTTGCAGATCAAAATTTTTCGGTTTCCCTTGATCAAACCTACACTGTTTCCGAAAACGGCTCAACACATATTACCATACAAGGAGAAATAAAAAATAAATCCAATAAATATTTCCCGTCTATGTTTTCTTTTCTGGCCGGGTTTACCGATATTAAAAATTTAACGGCAACAGATTCTTTGGGAAGAATAAAAACAAATGAAGAAAAAAATTCCAATGTTACAAAAATTGTACTCACTTTTAATAACAGGCCAGACGGGGTTGGTTCAAAAGAAGATTTTTTAGTAACTTTTGACACTTTGCAGGTTGCCAGGAAAAACGGCCTTATCTGGGAAATTTCTATACCGGGAATTGCAAACCAGGCAGACTTTGAGAGTTTTAATATTCACGTTATCGTCCCGAAAAGTTTTGGAAACCCAAGTTACATTAAACCAACCCAAATTGGAAACAGTCTGGATTTTGATAAAAACACAATCGGAACATCAGGAATTTCTTTGGCTTATGGAAAAATACAATCATATAATTTTTCACTTTCCTATCATTTAAAAAACACCAGCATATTACCTGTCACCACCCAGATTGCCCTGCCGCCTGATACGAATTACCAAACGGTAATTTTAGATTCCCTGTCACCAAAACCCTTAAACGTTTTAAAAGACATTGACGGAAATTGGATAGCCCGCTACAGTTTATCCGCTTCCCAAGAAATTGATGTTTTGGCAAAAGGGACGGTGCTTGTTGTACTCAACCCTAAAGAAGAGCTCCTTTCGGAAAAACAGAAGAATTTATATTTGCGACAACAACCTTTTTGGCAAACTCAGAATGCGTCAATTAAAAAAATCGCAACCGACTTAAAAACTCCCAGGGCAATCTACGATTATGTTGTAAACAGGCTTAAATACGATTATTCAAGAATTGCGGGTTCGCAAACCCGGCTTGGCGCCCAAAAAGTTTTGGAAAACCCAACATCTGCTGTATGTCTTGAATTTTCCGATCTTTTCGTTACTCTGGCCCGTGCTGCGGGAATCCCTTCCCGGGAAATTGACGGGTTTGCCTATACAACCAACAGCACATTAAAACCGGTTTCTTTGATTAAAGATATCTTGCACACATGGCCTGAATATTATGACTTTCAGAGAAAAATGTGGATTATGGTTGATCCGACATGGCAAAACACAACCCGCGGCATTGATTATTTTTCTGTTTTTGACTTTGACCATATTACTTTTTCCATAAACGGAGAAAGCAGCACAAACCCATTGCCTGCGGGCTCTTACAAAATATCAGAAGATTCGAAAAAAGACGTATCTATAACTTTTGGGGATGTAACTGCAAGTGAAAATCCTCAGATTTCTGTTCTTATGGATTTTCCATCCAAAATTGTTTCCGGCCTTCCTTTAACCGGTTTTTTAGATATTAAAAACATAGGAAAAACACTAGTACCCGCTCAAAAAATTATGGTTGAATCGTCAACTTTTAACCCAAAGAAAAATACGATCACATCTGACTCGATTCCTCCGTTTGGTACACAAAAAACTCCCATAACATTTAATAGCGGATCTTTTTTGACAAAGGAAAAAGAGACAATTACAATACAGGTTGCCAGAAACACCCTTTTAAAGTGGGTGAGTGTGGTTCCATTTTTTGTAGGGCGCCAATATTTTTACGAAGGAGTAGCATTTGCAATATTTAGCATCATCATACTTATCATTGCCGCAAAAACCAGGAGTTTACCTTTTTTTAGGAAACGGGGATGAAATTTTGTATGTGGGCAAAGCAAAACAGTTAAAAAACAGGGTTTCTTCTTATTTTACCCAAAAACACCTCCTGGCTCCTAAGACAAAACTTTTGGTAGAACAAATAAAAAAAATTAAAATTATTATTGTTGAATCGGAATTTGAATCTCTTCTCTTAGAGGCAAACTTGATAAAAAAGTACTCCCCAAAATATAACATACGTTTGGTTGACGGAAAAGCGTATCCAATGATCAGGATTACGAAAAGATATCCGTTTCCGGCTGTTTTAACAGCCAGAAAAATGGACGATGAAAAATCCATTTATTTTGGTCCTTTTCCATCAAGCACTTCTATGCATACGGTTATTCGGATTCTAAGAAGGATTTTTCCTTTTCACTCTGTTATTAACCACCCTCCAAAAATTTGCCTGTATTACCACCTGAATTTATGCCCCTGCATACCTGCTTTCCCGGCAGATGAAAATAAAAAAGCCTACAAAAAAACCATATATAGAATAATTGATTTTTTGAACGGAAAAACAAAAAAAGTTTTGAAAGATTTAACTGCCGAACGGGATGAAATGACAAGGTTGGAAAATTTTGAGAAGGCCGCTATTTTACAAAACCAAATTAATTCAATTATTTATGTTACAAACCCATTCCATAAACCCTTTGAATACGAAACAAATCCAAACCTGCGCACAGATTTAAGAAAGCAGGAATTAACAGAACTGCAGGAAATTCTCCAGGAAAAAGGTGTGGTCATTAAGTTTCCGTCCCGCATAGAATGTTTTGATATCTCAAATATACAGGGCACAAATCCCACGGCATCTATGGTTGTATTAACAGACGGGGAAATTGACAAAAGCCAATATAGAAAATTTAAAATTCAAACAAAAGGCCCAAACGATTTTGCCATGATGGAAGAAGTTATCAAGAGAAGGATTAAGCATAAAGAATGGCCTTATCCGGATTTATTGGTTGTTGACGGGGGAAAGGGACAAATATCCTCGGCAAGGAAAGTTTTGCAGGAAAATGACTTACAAATACCATTAGTTGGTCTTGCAAAAAGGGAAGAGACTATTGTTACGTCTGATTTTAAAGAAATACATTTACCTAAAGGCTCAAAAGCACTCTTGGTAATAATGAAAATCCGGGACGAGGCCCACAGATTTGCAATAACTTTCCACAAAAAACTAAGGACAGCCTCTGCGTTTAAAAGTTTAGGGCTCGTCCATAAATAACTGAAAATTATTTATGGATACGGCCTTTGTGTCGTATTTCATTCCTATTTATATTATTAATGAATGTAACCAGAGAGGCTGTTACTTTCTCGTAACAGTATACATTGTCGGAAAGTACAAGAACGAAGCAGGCTGGTCATCCATAAGATACTTTTGAAAATCGGAATAAATTTTTAGTCTATCGGAAATGTTTTCGGTTTTTCTTCCGTCTTCCAAAAGTTTATCTATACGCAAACTTTTGTATCCTGTTATATTGTTTTGCTGATCAGAATGCCAAAGAGCATATTGGTCCGGGTCTTTTGGCACATTAAAATCCCCTAAAAAAATTTCAAAAGAAGAAGGTATTTCCACAACTGTTTTAACGGTTGCTTTTATTCCTATTTTTGCCCATGAACTTTTTATATTCTCGGCAACATCTTTATACTGAGCAAGGGTTGAGATGGTAAGTTTTGGAAGCTGATTTTTTCCGGAGTCCGTAATATCTTTTAAAAGTAATCTGCTGTGGTCCAAATCCTGAAGCCTCTGGAAGGAAGATTGATACGCCCACGACTTGGGAGAAATTGGAGACTGAGCTTTGGTACCCTCCGGAAACTGGTTTGGAAGTGCGTAAGACAAAGCATCTCTCATTTTCTTATCCGAGAGATTTTTATCCTGTGTATTGTAAAAAAGGGTTACCAGTTGGTTATAACTTGTGGCCTTTGATATATTGGCGTTTGGAAAAGATGCAAGACTTATCCCTTTAAAGGTTAAATCCGTTATTCCGGCAATTTGAGAAACATTACCTAAAACAAATGCCAAACGCAGCGCTTCTTGCGTCGGGTAAAACTGGTATACCTTTACTCTTAAGTGCTGTTTAATTCCAGCCAAAGTAAGAGTTGTAACAAAATTTCCGTTTAGTTCTATATCTTTGATTTGGTATTCTCCGATTCCGATAAGCCCTTTTCTAAACACAGGCCTTGACATTGTCACGAGAAAAGGGGAGTAAGGCTCTCTTAAGTCAAATGTTATTGTCAAATCGTTTGGGCGTTTTATTATAACGTCTGAAAAAGAAAATTGAATTTCCTTGGAAGAAAGCTCTGTCCCGTCGGCAAATTTAACTCCCTTTCTCAAATGGAAAACATATTCTTTTCCGCTGTTTTTTATCTCCCAGGAAGAGGCTAAATCCGGACTCACAACGCCGTTATCGGAAACTTTGGTTAATCCTCTGGAAATTTCTTTAAGGACAAAGTCGGGAAGAGTGTCAACAGTATACGCGCCGACTACTCCGATTGTTTCTTTTTCGATAAGCGGGATTTTTGCGATAAGAGTTGAAACAAAAAAATTAAGAAGGAAAAAAAACGCCAATCCTAAAACAAAAAAAACAGCGATGGTTTTACGCCATTTCTTTACATATGCTTTAATAAGCCAAAAGATAAGCCTTCTGTTTACTGCCATAATAAGATTAATGAGGGAAAAGTAAAGCTATAGAAACAGCGGCAAAAAAAACAGCGAGAACGATTGTCCCGTAAAGAAGCATTTTCTCAACGCTTCTTTTGCTTCTGTAAAATTCTCCGCTTCCGCCAAATGCGCCTGTTAACCCTGTCCCTTGCATTTGCATAAGAATTGCGGTAATCAAAAGCCCGGCAACAATAATTTGAAAGATTGTTAGTATCATTTTGCTATTATATATGCTCTAAAACCACTTTTGCAAGCTTATCAGGATTGTGATACAGAGGAAAATCATTATCAACCAAATCTTCAGCGATAATATTAAGGTCTTCGGGAAGCGGTTTGTTTCCTTTTTTTACATAATCATAATGGTATTTTTTTGGAATTGATATTGAAAAATTATTATTAATTAGAACAGTATTAAAAGGAAATATGCCTATATGCCGTTTTATCGCATCAATAAAATCTTCAACTTTATAATCCCTGGTTTCAAACGGTTTATTGGCAACGTTTATAATAAAAATTTTCTTTGCTTTTGTTACCGATAATGCTTTTGTAATTTCAGGCACTATCAAAACAGGCAAAAGATTTGTATACAAATCTCCTGGGCCCAAAATAACCGCTTCTGAATCTAAAATTGATTTTATAACACCCTCTGCAGCTGGAGCGTCTTGAGGGTGCAAAAAGACTTTTTCCAGAATTCTTTTTCCTCTGTATTTTCCAAGATCTATTTTTTCTTCACCGAATATTTCCTGACCGTCAATTGTTTTTGCAGATATTTCTACATGGTCACGAGTTGCAGGCAAAAAATTTCCCTCTACATTAAATGTTTTTTTAAAAAGTTTTATTGCGTCTTCGTAACTTCCATTTGATAAATCTCGTAGCGCAACAAGTATCAGGTTTCCCAGCTTGTGACCACCCAGCTCCGTATCTTTACCATATCTTTCACCCGTAAAACGGTATTTAAGTAAATTCTGAATAAGTGGATCTTCTGTCATTGCCGCCATACAGGAAACAAGATCGCCCGGAGGCATAACATTGTAAAGCCTCCTGAGCCTTCCGGCGGATCCTCCGTCGTCTGCCATTGAAATAACGGTTGTTATATTTTTTGTATATTTTTTTAAGCCTCTTAAAAGATTAACTGTGCCTATTCCTCCTCCAAGACAAACAATTTTTTTGTTTTGCATAAATTTAACTTTGGGTTAACCACTCAAGAGCTATTTTAATACATGAGAGCGAAATAGCAATAAGAAGAAACGCCATAATAGTCCCAAAGCTGAATTTTGGAACAACAAACCCTGCATAAGATATTCCCTGCCAGATAAAAGCGTGAATTGATATTTGTTTAACAAAAAGTGTCAAAATGTATAAAATGATTGCGTTAATCACAATTGTAAAAGTGCCAAAGGTGATTGCATTTATAGGGAAAGAAAGAAGTTTTAAAACAGGTTTTAAAGTAAGGGAAAGTAAAGACAATACGGCTCCACTTAATAAGACAGCACCAAGCCCTCCCAAAATCCTAACTCCAGAAAATACCTGGGATGTTAAAAATAGAGAAAAACTGTTAAAAGCTATACTCCTGAGGATTTTCTTCATGGGATTTTATGCTAGCAAAACCCCCTTTTAGTGTCAAATCTGTGTGCTACAATACTCACATGCAAACGATAATTTGCCCTCATTGTAAAAATGAATTTGCAATTACTGAAGCTTTAGAACACGAAGTAACTGCAAAAGTGGAAGAAAAATATAAATCACTTATTGAAAAGGCAAGAGAAGAAGAAAAAGCAAAAACAGAAAAGTTTGTCAAACAGGAATTGGAGCTCAAACTAAAAGATCAGGCAAACGAGACGGAAGAGGCACACATCAGGTCAAAAAAACTGCAGGAAGAATTATTGGAAACAAATAAATTAATCCGTGATCTAAAACAAAAAGATGAGGACAGAGCGCGGGAAATGGACAAAAAATTACATGAAGAAGCGGAAAAAATTAAGAAACTGGCTCAGGAAGAAGCGGAAAAAGAAAATCATAGTAAACTTGCGGAAAAAGAAAAACAGTTACAAGACGCACTTAAAGAGGCTGGAGAAATGAAAAGAAAGCTTCAACAAGGTTCACAGCAAGCACAGGGAGAAACGTTTGAGCTTGAATTTGAAAACCTTCTTACACGCCAGTATCCAAACGATAAAATTGTTCCTGTTAAAAAAGGCGTGAAGGGGGGGGATATTGTTCAGGAAGTCATAGACAGTAAAGGAAATCAAGCGGGAAAAATTTTATGGGAATTAAAAAATACAAAATTGTGGTCTGAGGGATGGATCGAAAAATTGAAATCGGATAAAAGAGCAATAAATGCCGAAGAAGGAGTACTTATATCAGAAATTCTTCCAAGTAATATGAAAATTGC
>JANWKV010000015.1 GCA_025451195.1 Candidatus Microgenomates bacterium
CGCCTTCAAGTTTACCCCACGATGGGATTTCTCATTCTTACTATACATATGGAATTGATTCGAATGGAGTTTATAATGTTCTTTTAAGTAACACACCACACTCGGCAACATGTCCTGTTCCAACCAACACTCCAACCCCCACCCCTACTCCAACCCCCACCCCTACTCCCATAACCAGTGCGCAAAACCCGTATTGCGATGCAAGCGGGTATATTGTTAATTTAAACTTTGGAATTAATGATGACAATTCCTGGATCCAATCATTCTGCGGAGATACGGGTTTACAGAACCCATCTAATAATCCCCTCCCTCAAACCGGAACAACCTGTGGAGGGGTTTCAAACAGCTATACTGATATAATCGATACCGCATGTATTAATCCGGGAATTTTTTTCTCCGGCTCAAGTAACCCGACCTTTGGCGGCGGAAGCGTTTCTTCAACAGGATGGATAATACCAAATTACACAGGTGAAACAGGAATTCTCCCCACTGCCTGGCAATACTTAACAGATACCGCGCAAATTAACGGCATTACTGTTACGGATTTAAATAGCGTTGCGACAAATGACTGCGGTAACTATAGCAGTTGTATGCTTAACCAAAGTCAAACTCTTCCAAGCGGTGTTTACAAAATTAATACCAGCAGCAATACTGACCCGTTAAAAATTGGAAGAAATGGAGTTAATATATCTTTAGGAACACTTGCTTCTCCAAAAAATTATGTTTTTCTGGTTGATGGGGACATGTATATAATGGGGAATATCTTAGTACCTGTTGGTTCAACAGCAACATTTTCCGTAAAAGGAAACATTTATGTTGATAAATCTGTTGGAGAAACAGATACTACCTCTCTAAATGGAAATATTCAAGGCTTTTACAGCACAGACAAAAGCTTTATTGTTCAAAGCTACCAAGGAATACCTCAAACTAATCAAGCGCAAAATCCATCATTTGAAAATGGTAATCCACCAAGTAATTGGTCATTAAATACTGCCGCAGGAACAACCGCCACAGCATCTCAAGATTCTGCATCAACGGACGGAAGCAAATCGATAAAAGTTGCGGTAACAAAAGTAGATGGGACTTATTGGGATGTAAGCTTAGGTCAATCCCCTTATTCTTGGGTTGCCGGCAATACCTATACAATTCAATTTGATGCCAAAGGAACAACGGGAAGTTGGATTTCGGCAAAAAGTCAACACTCAAGCCCTTACACCGCGTGGTTTGAAACTCCGCATTTAAGCCTTTCTACTTCATGGAAAACTTATACTTATACCTATACTCCGTCTACAACTGACCTAGATGCAGTGTTATACTTCTTTTTAGGTAATGCCACCGGAAATATTTGGATTGACAACGTAAAAGTAACAAGTAACACGCAGATAAGTAGAGTGCAAAATTCTTCTTTTGAAACAAATCCATTAACTCCATGGTATGTTGGGGTAACTGCTCCGGCAACCGGAACAGTTACCCAATCGAGCGGAGGCACAACCGGAAGCTATTCAGCACACGCAAACATTACAAGTGCAGGGTCGGCAGATTGGAATTTACAATTATCTCAACAAGGAATACCAATTTTTAGCGGTACTACCTATACTGTTCAGTTTGACGCAAAAGCAAATGTTGCAAGACCCTTAGGCGTTTACATTCAACAATCTGCCAGTCCATATACGCTTTATTCATCAAACACGTTTAATATTGGGACCTCATGGCAATCTTACTCATATTATTTTACTTCCTCAAATACTGACACAAATGCAGCAATCCGCTTTAATTTTGCAGCTGCAACCGGCGATGTTTATATAGATAATGTTGCTGTAACAAGCATTGCTCCGTCACAACTTTGTGCGGCAAACGACACTTCTTTAGACAAAAGGCTTAATTTAACAGGCTCTGTTGTTATTAATGCAAGCGGAACTGGCGGGTCTCTTACAAATCAACGTGATCTTTGCACAAACGACAATTGTCCATCTGTTAGTTTCATGAAAGGAAGCGGAGGCACAGTTGGAGGAAATGGATTAAGCTATATTTTGAATGCACCGGCATTTCTTAAACGAAAAACTCACAAATGGCAGGAAACTGTTCCGGGAATACAAACTCCAACACCAACCCCGTAGAAAAATAATCTGATAAACGGGCAGCAAATAACCCGGTGCAATATGAATTTTTATTAAGGACGCTTTGCTAATAAACTAAAATGTGAATGCGGCACAAAGGCTCGTAATCGTAAATAAATCTATTAATTTATTTACGAACGAAGCCTAATCTATTAGTGCGAGGTTAGATAAAAACGTTTGCAGGTCTTGAGGTAACGGGATTTCGATTTTTATTGATTTTCCTGTTGACGGATGGTTAAAGGAAATTTTACTTGCATGCAAAAAGAGCCGTGGTAAATATTTTCGGTCCTCTCTTGCTGTTTTTCTTCCGGCGTATAACTCATCGGAAAAAATTGGATGGCCGAGATATTTTAAATGAACCCGAATCTGATGTGTCCGTCCTGTTTGGGGATAAAGCTCGGAAAGAGTAAGAACTTCAATATTTTTTTTGGAAATTGAAAATTGATAATTGGAGATTACGCTGTAATACGTTAACGCTTCCCTGCCACCTGCTACAACTCCAAAATGAGTCCTGTTAAATGGGAGTCTGCCAACAGGCGCGTTAATTTCTCCTTTTTCCGGAATAATTTTGCCGTGTGCCAGAGCAGTATAAGTTTTTTTTACAGTTCGCGACATGAATTGTTGTTTTAACTTACCAAAACTTTCCGGATTTTTTGCAACAAGTAGAATTCCGGAAGTTTCTTTATCGAGTCTGTGGACAATCCCTCCCCTATTGTAAAATTCTTCTTCAATATTATAAACTTTCCCCGGAGTACCAGGAAAACTTCGTGCACCGGCGTAATCAGATACTTCTACGCTACTCATACCCTGATTATCTGACTTACCGGCTTTCTGAGTTTTCTGAAAATTTTTCTCAATCCACCCTTGTACAGTTTCCTCCCCTCTAGCAGTATCCGAATTGTTTACCGTCATTCCGGACGGCTTGTCCAAAACAATCATGTCTTTGTCTTCAAAAATAATTCTTGGGACCTGCATTTTATCTTTTTTTTATGGTTTTTGTTAAAATTTTCTCTTGTTTTATCAAAAAAAACAAAAATACTAAAATAAGTAAGATATAGGAAACTGTATCTAACGTAAATAAGTTTTCTTTTTTGGTTCTTGCTATAAAGTCAATTATTAACTGAAAAGATGAAAATATTATAAAGCATATGTATCCCATGCTTCCGTCTTGTAATTTGTTTTTTGCGAATAGCCAAAAGGAAAGCGCGAACACCAATAGGCAAAGAACAATATTAACAGGTGAAAAAATGAAAAACTTCTTCAATATTATTAGATCCGCAATCGTTATCAGAAAAATGCCAACCGGTACCACAAAGAAAAAAGATAAAGAGAAAATATCAAATATTCTTCCAAAAGGAATTCTTCTTTTTAAAGACCTGAACGCAATAAAACTCACTCCCCCGACAATGCCTCCAATTAAAGAAAGCCCCGGAAAGTAAGGAAATAAAATTAATACCAGAGGATCAAGATATTTTGGGTTAAGATGGCCCAAAACATAAAAAATTCTTGCGAAAATTATTCCGATAATTAGAGTAATGAAAGTTAGATTGAATAAATGTTCAAGGGTAACATTTTTGCGCAGAAGGATAAAATCGTCTTTAGCCAATATAAAAATCCAATATAGAAAAAAAAGTAAACAAATAATAATTATTTCCAGAAAAAAATCCATATTACGTAGTAAATAACCTGATTACCCCCAAACTGGCAACAATTATACCAATAATAACAAGAACAGTCCCTACTCCAAAAATATCTGCTAAGGAACCGACTAAAACAACCGGTAAAATACCCAAAAGAGAAGCTGTCGCATTAAGAGCCCCGTATATTTTCCCTCTCATCTCGTCTGAAGTTTGCTCCTGAATAAGAGTATTTGACGGAACAAAAATAAGTGCGTTAGAAACACCAAGTATAAATGCCAAAACAACCATAATATGAAGAATATTCACCTTAAGGGCCGGAGGAAGATAATAATTTAAAACCTGAATAAATTCTTTTGATGCAACCCTGGACCCGTAGGGCATTAAAAAAAGAGCAATCGCGCAAACAAAAAGCCCAAGCGTTGCACTTTTGTGACGGGAAAATCTATGCAAAAAATTTGTTACGAAAACTGCCCCGACACCCATACCTATTGCAGCCGGAGTTACAAAAAGGATCGGGAATTGTTCGATACTGACACCTAAAATTTGCGTTGCAAATCCGGGTCCGATAACAGAAATTACCATAATTAAAATTTGAGCCACAATAAGAAGAGAAAAAGCATGTGAAACATCTCCAACTTTTAGAATTGTTGAAATTGCGTTTTTTACCTCTTCTTTAATACTTTTACTTATTACTTTATTCCCTATTATTATTTTTTCCTGTTTTGGTTCCCGCACAAAAAAAATGAATCCCCCGGCCAAGAGGAAAATTACTGAAAGTAAAAGGAACGCGTTTGTTGACCCAAACAAAAGAAGGAATGGCCCAGAAAGCGCGTACGCAATTAAAATTGATCCATATAAAGCAAACCCGAAAAGTGCGTTTGCTGATAAAAGTAAATGTTTTTTTACAATAAGAGGGATCATTGGGGTTTCGGCCGGAATAAAAAATTGAGTAACGATTGAAATAACAAAAGTTATTGTATAAAGCATTACAAGATTGTTATGCAAGATAACCAAAATTAACAACAATAAGAATCTTAAAACGTTTGTCGCGATCAGAACTTTTTTCTTATTCCACCTGTCAACAAAAACACCGGCTAAAAGCCCGAATAGTACTGCCGGAATTGTAAACGATAAAACTATTCCCGATACGGCAGTATTTGATTTCGTGATTGAAAAAGCCACAAGAATAAGAATAAAATTCATCATATTCATGGCAATTTGTGAAAAGACTTCTGATAACCAAAGGAAGAAAAATGAACGTTCACCTAAAGCTTGGAGAAAAGGATTATCCATAGGTTAATACTACCAATAAATACCAATAAATCAATATTGAAGTATCTGTAATACTTGTGGCATTTTTTACTGGACTCTTTCAGTATAAGCACTTGTTCTGGTATCGACTCTAACCTTATCGCCTACGTTAATAAAAAGTGGAACTTTTACTTTTATTCCGTTTTCCAGAGTTGCGTCTTTAAATACATTTGACGCGGAATTTCCTTTTACACCAGGTGCGGTATCGGCAACTTTCAAATCAACTTTTGGAGGGAGCATAACGGATAAAGCTTCTTGGCCCAGGAAACTCACCGAATAAGTATCCCCTTCTTTAAGAAACGCCTCACCTTCTATTATGGAAAGCGGAATTGTTATTTGCTCAAAGTTTGTTGGATTCATAAAATATGCAACATCGGGGTCTTTGTATAAAAATTGCATTTCTTTTTTAATAACAGACACGTCGTTTACTTTTGCTCCGTTAATAAAACTTTTTTCCGTAGTTGAGCCTGTGCGGAGATTTTTAACTTTAACCTTAATGTTGGCACTGCCCCTGCCAAGCTTAATGTGTTCGTAGGATATAACCTGCAGCAACTGCCCGTCTTGTTCGTAAATTATACCTGCTCTAAGCTCTGAAACTACTAACATATTGCTATTTTACCAAAAAAAAGCCTGAAACGGAAGCCTTA
>JANWKV010000016.1 GCA_025451195.1 Candidatus Microgenomates bacterium
GAGCCGGGGGATATTCCCGGCGGGGATTTAAATGTTCCTCTTTTAAAACAAACTTCTTCTCCTTGGGGTACAGATACTTATGATGGTGCTAATTTTTGGAACCCTTTGCATCCTACAATTGCAAGTTGGGGTTGCGCACTTACTTCTGCAGACATGATTCTAAAATATTATGGATACAACCTCTTACCGGATGGAACACCTCTTAACCCTGGGACCTTAAATTCATGGCTTAAAAGTCAACCCGACGGATATGTTGACGATGTTACTTCTGGCTACGTAAATTGGCTAGCTATTGCAAGGCTTTCTAAGTTAGCAAAGAGCATAAATGGGTTATCTGGATTCGATGCATTAGAGTACAGCCGGTTTAGTGGAGCAAATATTTTACAACTTACCAGCGACTTAAACAATGGGATTCCAGATATTCTGGAAGAACCGGGTCATTTTATCGTGGCAAGTGGAATAGAAGGGTCAACATTTACAATCAATGACCCTTTTTATAACAGAGCGAGTTTAGATACCGGATATGCTAATACTTTTCTGTCTTTGGGAGAATATAAAAAATCTTTAACAGACTTGTCATACATGATGTTTGTTGTTCCAGAAGGTGTCAACGTTAGCGTTAAAGATTCATCAGGAAACACAGTTGTTGCGGAATCATATATACAACAGCCCTTTATAGACCCAATTAATGGGGAAAGCGGAGGTCAACCTTTAAATATAGTCCTAGTGCCAAAGCCTGCTTCAGGAAGTTATAAAATTGAATTATCAAGCATCATGAGCCAATATTATGATTTAAAAACTTATTTTTATGATCAAGATGGAAATGCCCAAACATTTTCATCACTTGGTACAAGCGGGTTAGGATCTAGCGATACATACAATATTAATTTTGATAATCAAACATCGAACAATTCTTCAGAACTTAAAACAGTTACACTCCAAAGCGCAATAGACGATGTGAAGGAAAGCAATGATTTAAATTTGCTGAAAGGAGCAGGAGGATACATTGCAGATTTAAGAAATGCGCAAAAATCGGCTGATTCTGGAAATTTAGTTACAGCTCAAAATAAATTAAGCCAATTTGTAGATCATTTAAATCAACATTATGGGAAAACAATTACTGATTCTGCCTACCAAATACTTTTATACGACATAAATTATATTAAAGACCATCTTTAGTTTTACCACTTTCTAGGAATTTATTATGGTTTTTGTTATCATTTAAAAATGCTCGACATTGTAATTCCCACTCTTAATGAAGAGCATTATATCGGTATACTTCTTGATTGCCTTGATTCGCAAACAAATAAAAATTTTAACGTGTATCTTTCCGATGGTAATTCTACAGACAAAACAATAGAAGTTGCGGAAAGCTTTAAGGGTAGGCTTAATATTAATATTGTAAAATGTATAAAATCAGGTGTTGCTTATCAGTGAAACGTTGGAGTCCGTGCATGAACGTCTGAAGAAATTTTGTCTTTAGACGCTGATGCAATTATAAAGCCGAATTTTATTGACCAATTTATTAAGAATGCTAAAGGTAAATTTTTAACAATTTGTTGGGTTGCCGCCGACTCCAAGAAGCCAATGGATGTGATTTTTTCCAATATTTATAATGCTATCTTAATAGATATAGCAACAAAATTTATTCCGGCTGGCGGAGGGTGCGGTTTATATACATCCAGAAAACTATTTGAAGAAATAAACGGATTTAACGAATCTCTAAAATTTTGGGAAGATGTTGATTATGTTCAGAGAGCAACAAAAAAAGGCTATAAATTAAAATTGTTAAAAAATGTAAAAATCTGGGTTTCTACCAGAAGACTCGATGCGCAGGGACGAGTAAACGCAGCGATACAGTTTTTTAAAGGAATTTCACATTGGCTTTCAAAAGGTACTATACCAAGAGGAAATGATATTTACTATCCAATGAATTTGAATTACGCAAAGCTACTTAAAGAAAACAATATTTCTTACAAAGACTTGAATGTTTTTATTGAGAAATATGTTCAGCTTACAAAAGTGATTAAAAGCAGAAATCAAGAACTTTATAAAAAGTATAAATCGATATTTACGTTTAAAAGTTTGATGCGCCAAATTAGACTCGTATTTGCTGAGGAAATTCATGAAGGAAATAGCTGAGCATCAAATGTTTGTCAACTTCCAAGTCTATAAAACAGGAAAATATAATGTTGGCAGAAAGGATTGTTGTTTAATAAATTAAAGACTGTAGTTTGTAATAGATTGAATTATTGACTACATGAAACTTTTGCTGTAATATAAATCGTGCCGCAAAAAAAAGAGAAAAGAGTTAAATATATTTTTGTATCCGGTGGCCTAATATCGGGAATCGGCAAGGGAACCACCGCCTCTTCAATAGGTCTTCTTCTAAAATCAGCAGGTTACAAAGTTGCGCCTCTTAAGTTTGAAAATTATCTAAACGTAGATGCAGGCACCATAAACCCAATTGAGCATGGTGATCCATTTTTGTGTGAAGATGGTACCGAGGCGGATATGGACATAGGCAGTTACGAAAAGTTCCTAAACGAAGACATGGGTAAATTAAATTTTGTCACCATGGGTAAAATTTACCAGACAGTTATAGACCGCGAAAGACGTTTTGAATATAACGGGGAAGACGTGGAAGCAATTCCCCATATTACGGATGAAATTAGCGCCAGAATTAAAGAATTAGGCAAAAAATCTGGTGCAGATATTGTCACCATAGAATTAGGAGGTACTGCAGGAGAGTATCAAAACATTTTTTACTACGAGGCATCACGTATTATGACCTGGAAAAACCCGGGAGATGTTATACACATTCACGTAAGTTATGTTCCAACTCCAAAACATTTGGGAGAGCCAAAAACCAAACCTACTCAACTTTCTGTCCGTACGTTAAATTCGATGGGTATCCAGCCCGATTTTATTGTTGCCAGAAGTGAAAAGTATTTAGACCAAAGGCGGCGCGACCGTTTTGCACTCTTTTGCAATATGCACGAGGAAGACATAATTAGTAATCCGGACATGGATTCTGCGTACGAAATCCCGATGGTTTTGCACGAACAAAAACTCGAAGAAAAAATCCTTAAAAAACTTAGTTTACCGGCAAAAAGCGCAGACCTTACCAAATGGAAAAATTTGTGGAAAAGCATTCAGGCAAAAAAAGAAAAAACGCTCGAAATAGCAATAGTCGGTAAATATTTTGGAACAGGGGATTACCAGCTAAGAGATTCTTATGCTGCACTTTTTGATGCAATAGATCATGCCGGTTGGGCAACAGGCGTAAACATAAAAACACGTTGGGTTGATGCTGAAAAAGTGGAGAAAGAAGGGGTAGAAAAATTAATTGGGCGCCCTGATGGGATTATTGTACCAATCGGTTGGGGAGAAAGAGGAGCAGAAGGAATGATAAAAACTGCAGGATATGCCAGAGAGAAAAAAATTCCTTATCTTGGGTTGTGTTATGGGTTACAGCTTGCTCTAATAGCTTTTGCACGTGACGTTTTGGGGTGGAAAGATTCAAATACAGAGGAAAATAATAAGTCTACAAAGCATCCGGTAATTCACTTAATGCCTGCTCAAAAAGAATTTATGGAAAAGCGTGCTTATGGAGGCACAATGAGGCTTGGGAAATGGGATGCAATTGTTAAAAAAGGGACAATTGCCTGGGATGCTTATACAAAATACGATCCAAAATCCATTAATGTTAAAACCGGATTAACCAATGAGCGTCACAGACACAGATACGAGTTTAACGACGAATTTGTAAAAGATTTTGAAAAAGCCGGACTTGTTATTTCTGCCCGTTCTGTTTCGGAAAACTTGGTGGAAATTGCCGAACTTCCAAAATCTGTTCATCCGTTTTATCTAGGCACCCAAGGTCACCCGGAATATAAAAGCAGGCCCCTGGAACCCCACCCCTTATTTATGTCATTTCTTAAGGCATGCAAAAGAGATTGAGTATTTAGAATTTTTACGCTATAATATTGTTTACATGCAGCAGATTACATTTAACCCGGGCGATACAGTTAGAGTTCACCAGAAAATCCAGGAAGGGGACAAAACCCGTATTCAGGTTTTTGAGGGTACTGTTTTAGGAATTAAGGGCAGGGGAGAGAATAAAAGTTTTAGAGTCCAGAAGATGGTTGGGGATG
Source organism: Candidatus Microgenomates bacterium (assembly GCA_025451195.1). Taxonomy (GTDB): domain Bacteria; phylum Patescibacteriota; class Microgenomatia; order Levybacterales; family UBA12049; genus JANWKV01. Next base: position 4,158 of record JANWKV010000016.1, read on the forward strand.
TAGGAGTTGAAAGAATCTGGCAGTTGCAGTCCCCTCTTATTGCAAAAATAGAAGTTAAACAGAAAGCAAAAAAAAGGGTAAAAAGAGCCAAACTTTATAACCTCAGGCTCCCAAAATCATAATAAATTCACTAATTTGTTTTAATTGTTCTATAATTAACCCATGAAGATTGCAAATCCACTTGGTAAAAAGGGAGAAAATGTTGCTGCCCATTTTTTGACAGATAAAGGCTATAAAATTATAGAGATGAATTTCCGCAAGAATTACACAGAAATTGACATTATTGCGGTTAAAGACAATATTTTAGTTTTCTTTGAAGTAAAAACAAGATATTCAGACGCATTCGGCAAGCCATTTGAAGCCATAACCCGAGTAAAAATAAAAAATCTTGTAAAAACTGCACTGCTTTATGCATCTTTTCACCAGGGACTTCCAAAAGAGCTGCGCATAGATGCAATAGGGATAGTTATTGACGGAAATGGGCAAGTTGAAAACATAGAACATGTAGAAAATATAAGCGGATTTTAGCTTTTATTCTGCAAAAAGCTTATTCTGTCACGGAGTAGAGCAGCTGTTTCAAAATCCAAATTTTTTGCCGACTCTTTCATTTCTTTTCTCAAACGCGCTATAAGATGATCTTTTTCATCTGGCAGAATAACATCTTTTTCCGAAAGTCCTAAAAGTAAATCAATCGGTTTTCTTCTCATTTGTTTTTCTTCAGATTCAAACTCTTCTATAAGTCTTGCCCTAATGGATTTTTCAATTGTTATTGGTGTAATGTTATGTTTTTTATTGTAGGCAAGCTGAATTTGCCTTCTTCTTTTAACTTCTTCGATAGCAGCTTTTATTGAGTTTGTTTCTACGTCCGCATATAAAATAACTTCCGAGTTAATATTTCTGGCGGCCCTACCCATAGTTTGGATTAGAGAAGTGCGTGATCTTAAAAATCCTTCCTTGTCTGCGTCCAAAATTGCAACAAGTGTAACTTCGGGCAAATCCAGACCCTCTCTAAGTAAATTTATTCCAACTACTACGTCAACATCACCGCGCCTTAAGTCGTCCAGTACATCCTGTCTGTTTAAAGTTTCAATATCAGAGTGTAAATATGTTACTTTTATATTCCTCTCTTCCAGATAGTTTGAGAGTTCTTCAGACATTCTTTTTGTCAGAGTTGTCACCAAGACCCTCTCGTTTTTCTTAACCCTTTTGCCTATTTCTTTCATTAAATCTTCAATCTGTCCTTTGGTTGGTTTAATAACAACTTCCGGGTCAACAATACCCGTTGGCCTTATTAACTGTTCAACTACGCCATTCTTAGACTCTTCAGCAAGAGACAGTTCGTATTCGTCAGGGGTTGCGCTTACATAAACTGCCTGATTTACCCGTCTCATAAATTCGTCAAATTTTAACGGCCTGTTATCAAGAGCAGAAGGGAGCCTAAAACCATAATCTATAAGAGTTTGTTTTCTGGATCTGTCGCCGTTGTACATTCCTCTAATTTGGGGAATTGTAATATGTGACTCATCAACCATAAGTAGCCAGTCGCTGGAGCATGCCTTCATGTAATCTAAAAGTGTATACGGAGGGTCGCCGGGCCTGCGGCCGTCAAAGTATCTTGAATAATTTTCTATTCCGTTTACATAGCCTAATTCGTGTATCATTTCCAAATCAAACTCCGTCCTTTGTTTTATTCTTTGTGCCTCCAAAAGTTTACCTTCATCTTTTAATTCCTCTTCACGTTTTTGGGCATCTTTTCTTATTTGACCAAATACATCTGTATATGTACGAGGGTCTGTCATGTAGTGTTTGGCAGGGTAGATAAGTGTTGCGTCCAAAACATTTATCTTTTCCCCGGTCAGAGGATTAAACTCATAAAGGGAATAAACTACATCTTCTTTTAACTCTATATGTAACCCGTTATCCATATAGGCGGGAAAAAGATCTATGTTTTCTCCCCTTACTCTAAATGTGCTCCTTGTAAAGCCAAATTCATTTCTTTCGTATTGCAAGTCGGAGAGCCTCATTAAAATGTCTCTTTGCCTGATTTTCATGCCTACTTTAAGTTCCATAACAAATTTCCCATATTCAACAGGAGATCCAAGGTTGTAAATACAGGAAACCGATGCAACAACAATTACATCTTTTCTTGTGAGCAAATTTGTTGTTGCGGAGAGCCTTAACTTGTCTATCTCCTGATTAATTTCCGCTTCTTTTTCTATATATGTATCAGATGTTGGTACATACGCCTCGGGCTGGTAATAATCATAGTAAGACACAAAATAAGATACTGCATTTTCTGGAAAAAAATCTCTGAATTCCTGGTAGAGTTGACCTGCCAATGTTTTGTTATGGGAAACAATAAGCGTTGGTTTCTGCACATTTTCTATAACGGATGCCATAGTGTAAGTCTTTCCGCTGCCGGTCACTCCGAGTAAAACCTGGTTTTTTGTTTTCTGCTCCAGGTTATTAGTTAGCGCTGAAATCGCTTGCGGCTGGTCTCCGGCCGGTTTAAATTTAGATACAAGTTTAAATTTCATGGGGTTTTATTTTAACATATTTACAATTGATCCAGAAAGGTACTTATTTGACTTAAAAAGACATGTTGACAAAAATACGCGAAAATTCGTATAAAATAATAGTAAGTATTTTTTAAAAGCAAGTGACTTTTTTCAAGAAATATAATTAGAATTAACTAAATATGGCCGGAGTTTTATATAGAAAAGAAAGAGAAGTTTTAGAATTTTTAGCGCAATTTCAGAATCAGCACGGATATTCACCAACCCTTGCCGAAATTGCCAAAGCTACAAACCACAGAAGTAATTCTACAGTGCATGCTTTAATTCGTGCTCTGGTCGATAAAGGTTATGTTCAAAAAGTAGAAGGCAATGCAAGAGTTCTAAAAATTCTTGATGAAAAAATAAATACTATTTTAGGAACAGGCGCAGAGCCTTCCGTTGATCTTCCCTTAATGGGTTTCATTGCTGCAGGAAAGCCCTTGGAACCGTATTCCGATCTTAATGCAACATTTTCCATAAGCGCCAGTATGATATCCGGACAAAAAACCGCTTATGTTTTGCAGGTAAAAGGGAGCTCATTAATAGAAGACGGTATTTTGGATGGGGATTATGTGGTTATAGAAAAAGGACACGAAATAAAAAATGGGGACATTATCGTTGCTATAGTAGATGATAATCTGGCAACACTTAAAAAATTTTATAAAGAAAATAATACGGTTGTGCTAAAGCCTGCAAATTCCACAATGCAGCCAATTTATCCTAACTCCCTTATAATTCAGGGTAAGGTCGTCGGATTAGTAAGAAAGTTTTAAAAAAAAGTAATAAAATTAAGAAACACCAGCTCTATTTATCATTGCATCTAATTCTGTGTCTTTAAATTCTCTCCAAAGAGGAGGAGTTTCGTCAAGCAAAGATAAGGTAACTCCTTGCAAGGTTTGTTGCGTTGAACTATCAGCAACACTAGATGTAAGAAGTAAATACTCCTGTAAAGACTCATTTGTTAACCTGATGTATCCATTTGTTAGTAATTCCTGAGCTAAAGGATTATCATTTTTTATACCGTTTCTTACAATCCCACTTGATATAAATCCATCAGGGTTCATATATTGACAAAAAGTCAAATCTACTAAAAACTTTTCACCATCTACAGAAATAACAGAAACGGCATGCTGAAAACCGTTTGATACATCGATTTTGCCATCTTTCTTAAAATTTCCTGCCCTCTTGTGGACATCGTTTATTTGTATCGTCTTTGAAGCAATGTTTTCTCCTTGTAATTTTAATGGGTCAATAAGTCTATCTACAATATCTGGTGCAAAGGTGCACCCACCAGTGCGATTGCCCGGAGCACGAGGCGTACCCGATTCTTTTGCAACTGCTGCTTCCGCTCTTCTAACAATTCCAGAAAGCTTTTGTTCAGGGGTCTTTGGTCCCTCTGGATTTCTCCCAGGAGGCATATTGATATTGGCATCCATAAAATATTTTTTATATTCTAAAACCTATTTTTTGAATTTAAGAATTTTTAACTTGTGATTTATGTACCAGAGTAGGCCAATTCCCAAAATAACTATTACCGCAAGTTGAAACTTTTGGAAATACGGGTGGATTGATTCCCATTTACTTCCTAAGTATACCCCAACCCAGGTTAAAAATGCAGACCAGATAAAAGAGCCTAAAAAAGTGTAAATTGCAAATTTATAAACATTCATTTCGGAAAGTCCGGCCGGTAAAGAAATGTAAGTCCGCACAGCAGGAATAAGCCTGCTAAAAAAAGCAATTAAGTTGCCGTATTTTTGAAGCCATTTTACAGCCCTTAAATATTCGTGTTTGCTAATCAATACATACTTCCCCCACTTTTCTATATGGGAAACAATCATTTCTTCTTCTAAATAAAATCCAAGAGTAAAAGCTAAAAGCGAGCCGACTAAATTTCCCAAGGCGCCAATTAATACTACGATCCAAAAATTTAATTGCCCATTATGCACAAGAAATCCGGCAAACGGCATTGTTACCTCAGATGGTATTGGTAAAAGTGCGGACTCCAGAATCATTAAAACAAATATGCCAACATAGCCTGTAGATTGGATTAGATGTATAATAAAACCCGAAAGTAAAACGAGCATATGGGAACATTATATATTGTCGCAACTCCTATTGGCAACTTGGAAGATATAACCGTTAGGGCGGCAAAACTTTTGACCGAAGTTAGCATTATTGCCTGTGAAGACACAAGACATACAGGTATTCTTCTGGAACATTTGCGAAACACTTATCTTCAAAATCCGCTCATTGCAAAAAAACCAAAACTCATATCCTTTTACGAAGACGTAGAAGAACAGAAAGTTCCTTACCTTATTTCCCTTCTAAAACAGGGGGAAGATGTCGCATTGGTTTCCGATGCAGGAACGCCCGGAATATCTGACCCAGGGTTTACGATTGTCAGACAGTGCCGTAAACAAAACATTCCGGTCATAGGACTACCAGGTGCAAGTGCGTCAATTCTGGCGCTGAGTATATCCGGATTACCAACAGATAAATTTACATTTTTTGGTTATTTGCCAAAAAAACAAAGCCATGCGTTGGATTTACTACAAAAAATAAAAGAAAGTCAAAAGAATGTGCCCTCAACGTTAATATTCTATGAAGCACCTCACAAGATTTATATTACTTTATCCAATATTAAAGAAGTTTTCGGAGATATTGATATTGTTTTGTGCAGAGAATTAACCAAGCTTCATGAGGAAGTTTTGCAAAATAAAATCTCGTTATTTATTGAATTATATAAATCAAAAGATCCAAGAGGGGAGTTTGTTATTCTGCTCCATTTATAAATTTATTGACACTAATAAATAAAAAGAGTATTATTCAGCTTATAATATGAATTCTTTTGTTTGCAAGATTGTCCGGATAATTCTCCTTACATAAAGGGGAGGGTTTTTTGTTTTTTAAAGACAATGACGTCTCCCAAAAGTTAGGGAGATTTTTTTTGATTATGAAAAAAATTGAAGCAATAAGGCGGAAAAGCCCAAATGATTTTTCATTTATGTTAGACCAAAATGGTCCATTTGCTACAAACTTACTCCCAACCCACGAAGGATTAATGGCCGGGGGACTAAGTTCTTTTAGAGGTCTTTTAAGCGGAGAAGGAGCAAAAATTAGAATGATGAGGCAAGAACTTTTCCTCTTTTTAGGTGTTAGCTCATTCCATGAAGTGTTCGAATTACAAAGAAACGGTCACAAGAAAGAAGTAGTTTCAAGACAAGTCTATCTGCGACTGGGTAACCAATATGAGTTGGGGAGTAACGTGGAACTTATTACTGCAAAAATAGATGATTATGCGAAAACTGCAGATAGCGTAATTGATGTAATGCGAGCAGATGCTTTTTCCAGAGAAGATCGAGCTTTGGGAGAAATGAGAAATGAAGTAAGAAATGAAACAAATCCTGTTAATCTGGTTCTTATGGCATTTGATTCACGGGTTAGTGATCGCGCAAGATTTGAGGCATTGCGTAAAGTGATGCTTATGAAACAAGTTGCGGAAATTGGACACAGGGAGAGAAGATTGGGAGCATCAATCAAACTGCGGCAGTTTGATGATTTTTTAAATGACTGGGTTTGGAAGCCAGAATCTTTGACTGGTGAGGCAGATGCAGCGTATCTCCTTAGTACTCATGATCCACAAACCTTTCGTTGGACTGGGTCAAAAATAATCAGTGTTGACGAAGGAACCGAAATGCAAGATTCACTTCAACCAGGGCAAAAATTAACCTATATGGAAAGAAGAATTGCTGTAGTACGGGAAAGAAACGGAATAACCCGGGAGATTCCCGTTTATATGACAACAAGAAAGAAGAAACGTGAATCAAAGGTAATTAAACAATTACAGTTAGATGAAGCAGACGATTCTGTTGCCATAGATGATGATTTTGGTTTCATGGGTGTATGTGAAAACTTAAGAGATGTGCAAGCTTTTCAGGAACATTTATTCAAAAAAATGGCAGAAAGAGGTTGGTTTGCATCTCCTCAAGATTTTCAGGATACATTAAATGGAGGTAATTTTAGCGGAAGATCGCGAGGAAGTAAACCAAGAGTCCAAATGCGAAAGTTCAGGGTTCATTTACCAGATGTAAGGTTAGAGTTTATTTTGCACACTCATGAATCTTTTCTTAACTATTATAATGATAGAGAAACTAATCATGATAGTTACAGCCTTGACAGAAAATATGAGGAAGGGGTAGTTGAGTTATTGTTTCCTCCACAGATTTATCCTGGATTTAATCTTGAACGTGCGCAGGGCAGGCGTCAAAGAGAAATAGAAGCAGATATTAGAAGAGGCTTACATTTCCCTGAGCCTGCTTAGAAGTCATTTTAAATTAATTTCAGAGTCTATTTCCAAGAGCCTGTTATATTTTGAAACGTGTTCTCCCCGTACCGGCGCGCCAAATTTGGCATAATCAGCCCCGACCGCAACGGCAAAATCCGCAATAAAATCATCGTTTGTCTCACCACTGCGGCCAGACACAACAATTTTCATATTGCTTGCCGCAGCGGCTTCTGCAACAGCCAGAGATTCAATAACAGTACCAATTTGAGTTGGTTTAATAACAACTGCTGTTGCAGCTTTTTTATCTATCGCGGTTTGCAGCCTGTATGGATTTGTCGCAATTAAATCATCGGCAACAATAAGCGCTTTCTGGGATAAAACCCTTGTTATTTCGGTCCAACCGTCCCAGTCGTCTTCCGCCAATGGGTCTTCAAAATACAAAACATGAAACTGCTTAACCAAATCGTCGTAATACATTGTAAAAGATTTTGCAGACATCGGCTCGTCTTTATCCGAAATTTTGTATTCCGAGCTTTTATAGAAGTTTGTCGCGGCTGCATTTAACCCTAAAAAAACATCAAATCCCATACGTAAAGAAACCTTCTCAACAGCCCTGCCAATGAGAAAAAAAGCGTCCATATTTTTAGAAAGAGGGGGAGAATATCCCCCTTCATCGCTTATTTGGGTAGGGTAATTCTCAATTCTTAAAACATCTTTCATTCCGTCATAAATATTTGTTGCCATCTGCAAACCATTGGAATAAGTGGTAGACGATGCGGGCAAAATAAGAAATTCCTGAATATTAAGAGTGCGGCTGCTATGAGGACCGCCGTTTACCATACTGAATACCGGAGTCGGAATCCGTGCCGGTTGACCGTTTTTTGATGTAAACTGTCGCAGGTATAAATATAAAGGCATGCGGCTGGCAGTAGCTCCGGCTTTTGCAACTGCTGTAGAAACAGCAAGAATAGCATTTGCTCCAAGCCTTTCTTTATTTACAGTACCGTCAAATTCGATCATTGTTTTATCGATAAGAGGTTGGTTTGTGGCTTCCATCCCAATCAATTTTGGAGCAATTATAGTGTTAACATTTGCAATTGCTTTTAATACCCCTTTACCCCTAAATCTGTTTTCATTTTTGTCATAAAGGTTCCCAGCTTCATACGTGCCAACTGTAGTTCCTTTTGGAATAGATGCAATCCCATACGAGTTGTCAGCAAGGATAACAGTTGCTTCAACTGTCGGGTTTCCTTTACCATTAAGGATTTCCCGGGCAGAAATCGATTTGATTGTGGGCATACTATTTTTATATTAGCATTTTAAGGGCCCCAGAAGTCAAGAAATCGTTAATCAAAATACTTAAATAGACTTAGAATCTGTCCTTTAGTTTCACAAAAAAAATGTAAAATATTTGACGTTTTGAGATTCTGAAGCTTAAACATTTTGATAAGCCAAATTTAATCCTGATTAGGAGATCAGTTTCTTTTCTATTTGTGAAATGGTTTTCCTGGTCGAATCAATAACATCAGGAGACACAGAAACGCTTGTTATTCCCCATTTAACTAGTTTTTCCAAAAGTTCGGGGTATTGGGATGGCGCCTGACCGCACATTGAGGATGTAATTTTTTTAGCATGGCATGTTTTGATAACTTTTTCAAATGCCCACAAAACAGCAGGGTCTTGCTCGTTAAATTCCGGCGCAACAGTGCTGTTATCACGGTCCGTTCCAAGAATTAACATTGTTAAATCATTTGAGCCAATTGACACGCCGTCTATTCCTTCGTTTATAAAATCCTCCAGCAAAATAACGTTTGAGGGAATTTCCACCATCATCCAGAGTTTAAAGCTGGAAGATCTTTCAAGGCCGGAAGTTTCTATTAACTTTTTCACTTCCCGAAGGTCAGAAACATTCCTGATAAAGGGCAGCATTATCCAAAGATTTGTGAGTTTTAATTTGTTTCTGACGTATTTTATAGCTTCAAGCTCGAGTTCAAAAACTTTCGGATCATGAATATAGCGGAATGCTCCTCTATATCCAAGCATTGGGTTTGGCTCTTCAGGCTCGAATTCCTTACCTCCTATCAAATGACGGTATTCATTTGTTTTAAAATCAGATGTACGGTAAACAACCGGACGTGGAAAAAAGGGTTTACAAAACTTTTCCAAATCTTCTGCCAATTTTTTTATAAATTCTTTTTGTTTCCCTTCTTTAATAAATTTTCTCGGGTGGGTGCCTATTCCCGCCATCATAAATTCGGCCCTTAAAAGGCCTACTCCGTCTGCATTTTTTTTCGCAACAATATCCGCAAACTCGGGTTCCGCCAAATTTGTATAAACTTTTGTTGCAGTTTTTATATATTCCGTAGGACCGGTTTTAACAGCGTTTTTTGCAAAAGCCCCTTTATAAACTTTGCCGTCGCTTCCATTGACCGTAACAACTTCGCCTTCTTTTAAAACTTTCATTGCAAATTCTGCTCCAACAACCGCCGGAATTCCAATTTCCCTAGAAACTATTGCCGCATGGGATGTTCTGCCCCCGTGTTCGGTCACAATAGCAACTGCCTTCTTCATTGCGGGTACAAAATCAGGGTTTGTTTGCGGGGCAACCAGTATATCTCCGGGTTTAATTTTTTCTATCTCTTTTGCGCTCTGCAAAATTTTAACAGGCCCCGATGCTATACCCGGACTAGCAGGTGACCCGCTGACTAAAAGCGGCATATTTGCGGTTGTCTCGGAGCTGATTTCCTTTACATCTTTTTTTGTCGTGGTTATTGCTCTTGTTTGTACAATATACAGTTTGTCTTTTTCAATTGCCCATTCTATGTCTTGAGGAAAATAGTAATGCTTTTCCAGCCTTTCCCCAATTTTGGCAAGGTCTACGATTTGTTTATCGGAAATTTTTTGTTCCTTACCTTTGCCTGCCGGGACTTTTTCTTCAACATTGTAAGGCCCTTTTTTTACGTACATTACTTTTTGAACCGATATTTGTTTATTGATAATTTGCCCTGATTTCTTATTAACCTCGTAGTGGTCTGGGGTTACGGTGCCTTGCACAATATATTCGCCGAGTCCGTAAATCGCCTCAATCACAGTCTTGGACTTATCATTTGTTATTGGATCCAGCGTAAACATTACGCCTGACTTTTCCGATGCAACCATTTTTTGCACAGGAATTGCAATCCCCACTTTAAAATGGTCAAAGTTTTGGTCATGCCTGTAAAAAATTGCCCTTGCGTTAAAAAGTGAAGCCCAAGCTTTTTTAATTTTAAGCATTAAATTTGCTTCTCCTTGTACATTAAGGTATGTTTCTTGCTGTCCGGCAAAAGAAGCTGTTGGCAAATCTTCGGCAGTTGCTGAAGATCTAACCGCAACCAAAGCGTCTTTTATTATTCCACTGAGTTGTTTATAAGACGAAAAAATTTCTTTAACCAAAAGGTCTGACATTTTTCCAGACATTACAATTTGTATCGCCTTTTTTGAAGCTTTATTTAATTCTGCCGAATTTGTATAGTCTATGCCTTCAAGGACTTTATTTATCTTAGCTTGAAGATTGTTTTCGTTTATAAATTTAAAATAAGCCGAAGAGGTAACAATAAATCCGTTGGGGACAGGAAAATGAGCTCTTGTCATTTCCCCTAAGTTTGCTCCTTTACCGCCAACTATGTTGACGTCATCCTTGGTAACTTCGTTAAACCACACAACCAGACGGTTAGTAAGCATTACACTAATACACTATCAAAATTTTAAGACGGAATGCAAGTGGTAAAATCACATCTATTTTGCTAATTGTTCTTTAAAGTAGTCAACCCAGGGTATAAGGCTTGGATCCAAATTATAAAGGAAAGCCAAAAACACGGTTATGTAGCCGCCGAGGGATAAAACAGTTAAGACCTGCGATAACTTTGTAGTTCCTAGAGCGTCAATGTGTAATTTTTCAATGCTGTTTTTTGAAACAACATCTTCTGTAAGGACAACTCTTTTTTTTAACACATCCGAATACAGTGATGAAGCAATCATAATCACAATTAATTTTTTATCTACCGGATTTTTCAATCCTTCCAAAAGATGGTGATTTAGCTCGGGAAGCTCGGAAAATGCGGAAAAACTTTTGGATGTTTCGTTAAACTGGTTTCGCATAATATGGGCATTGCCTTCTAAAAATTCCGCGGCAAAAATAACAGGCATACTGCCCTTAACTTTTTTTGCAGTTTCCATAGCCAGATTTTTAATATTTACCGCGTTGTCTTCAAGCTCGGATACCGCTTTAAGTATGTCATCGCCTTTTATTGTTAAAATTCCAAGATTTTTCAAAATGCCAATTGTTCCCAAAAGAATATAGCCTGTTCCAAGACGCGGCTGGTTTGAAGGATTGTTATCCGATTTAAAAATAAGAGCCGGATAATTTTCCGTTTTCATAAAGTCAGCAAGTTTTCCCCCGCTTGTTAGACCGACAACTTTTGCCTGTTTTTCTTTTGCCTCTTTTGCGTTTGCCAAACTTTCCTCTGTTGAACCGGAATAGCTTGTAACTATCACTAAAGTGTCTTCATTAACAAAGCCGGGGAGCGTATAATCGGAGTTTACATAAATTGGCAGTTTTAGCTCTTCTTTAAAAAGTGCTTTCACCACGTGACCTCCATAAGCACTTCCTCCCATGCCTGTAATAACTATATTTTTGATATTCTTATAATCATCCGGAAAGAAGGCATTTTCCACTTCTTCCCAAACTTGTTTACACTGGAGAGAGAGCATTCCTGTTGAACCGTAAACATCTTTTGGGTCAAGTTCTTTAAATGAATTCGGATTATTAAGATCTATCATATTTTCCTCATGTTACCCCTTACTTGATTCAGGATCTCATAAAACAGATTCCGGGTCAAGCCCAAAGTGACAACAATATATTACTTTTTTGCAAGAGATTCTATCTGTTTTTTTAATTCTTTAAATTTTTCTTCCATAATTTCTTTTTTAAAACCTTCAACATTTAACCTGAGAAGAGGTTCGGTATTTGACGTGCGTATGCTAAAACGCCAGTCCGGGAAAGATATGGCAATTCCGTCTAACTCGTTAAGAACCCCGTCTTTGTAATTTTTTTTAATTTTATCCATGATTTCTTTGGCATTTGTGACATTAAAATTAAGCTCACCCGATTCGAAGCTTCGTCTGAGTTCTTCTACAATTTGTGAAAGCGTCTTTTTTTCCTCGGTTAAAACTTTTAAAACACTTATTATTGTTGTAAGTTGGGACTCAGCATTGCCGTTTGAAGCGTAATAATAATGCGCGGAAGATTCCCCTGCAAAAATTGCCCCTGTTTCATTCATTTTTTCCGTTATAAATGCGTGCCCGACTCTTGTAATATCGTACACACCTCCGTTTTCTTCAATAATTTTAATTGGTGTAAAAATATAGCGTATGTCAAACAAAATTTTTGCGCCCGGATTTTTCTTTAGAAGTTCTCTGGCAACAAGAGCGGTTATTATTGTTGCCTGCACAACTTGACCCTTTTCATCAATAAAAAACAGTCTGTCTCCATCCCCATCCGGTGCCAGACCAAAATCTGCTTTTTCTTCAACCACTTTTTTCCGGAGGTCTTCAAGGTTTTTAAAATCCAGTGGGTCGGGCGGGTGGACTGGAAAAGTGCCGTCCAATTCGAAATTCATCTTTATCAAATTGGCCGGAATTCTTTTAAAAAGCGCGTCTATGTATTGGGCACCCATTGCGTTTGCCGGATCCGCAACAATTGTGAAAGTGTCGGTACGCGGATTTCCCAATGTTGTTAAAGCGTTTGTCACTTCGTCTTCCAGAAAGGTGTTATTTTCCGTAACCGTGCCTGGGTCTGATTTAGGCAGCTCAACGCCCGCTAGTGCCATATTCATTACATCTGTCATACCCGTTGATTTGCCTATTTTTATGAGTCCGTTTTCGCCTCTTTTAACAAATTTTAGTCCGTTATATTCTTTTGGGTTATGAGACGCGGTAATTTGAATCCCGGCGTCATACCCGTAGTGGAAAACGCAAAAATAAAAAGATGGGGTAGATAAAAGCCCAACATCTATAACATGCGCACCTGCCTCTACAAGAGTTTTTTTTGCAACATCAAAAAGGCTAGGGGAAGAAACTCTCATATCCCGGCCCAAAACTATATCTAAAGGACCTTCTTTTTGAATGGTGTTTTTAAAAAAAACAAAAATTGCTTTTACAATTTGCTTAATGTTTTCTTCATTTAAGTCCGTAGGGTAAATTCCTCTAATATCGTAGGCTTTAAAAATTTTCTCGGGGATAGTCATTAAAGATTATTCTAGATGCTTAACAATAAAAAATCAATCGTGTTCTCCAAAGAAACCGCAAGCTTTCCGGTTTTCAAATCTTTTTCTATGGCAAAAAGCTTGTTATAGAAATCTAAAAGCCTTTCTTTTCCGAGTAAACTTTTCTGTTTTTCCAATCTTTGTCTTTGCCAAGGGGCAAGTCTTTTAACTTCATCTATTTGGTTTTCGCCTTTGCCCCCAAGACTTAGTAGAATACGAAAATGCCTTACCATCATAAAAAAAACAAATTCCGTCTCTTCAACGTCAATGGTTTTATGAAAAAGACTAATAGTCCTTTTTTCGTTTTCCGCGGTTATACTGTCTAGAAATGAAAAAATTTCTTTTGGAAAATCAAATTTTTTTTCTACTATTTTTCCCAGACTTTTAAGCTCAGACGCTGTGAGGGTTTTTGATTCCCACAAAGTAACCGGCAACAGGCTGCTGTTTTTTTCAAGAAAAGAAATCAAAATGTCACGTTCTTTGCTTTTTTTCTTTTTGC